>CAUZTZ010000020.1:0-24293 GCA_963582805.1 Alphaproteobacteria bacterium | reverse complement strand
AGCTGGAAAACCGAAGTTTTCCAGCAAGTTTAACAGGGAGGCTTCACGTCTGGGAGACGTAGGGTCCGAAGACCCCTCGTTCCGGGCCGAAGCCCAAAACTACGACGGATATATATCAACGCCGCTTTTGAATAATTAGGCATTTTCAGCCAGAAAATCAAATGCCAATCTCGAAGCCCACCTATGTAATTTTTGCATAGATAACTAATTTATATATTACAATGGGTTATGATGTAGTTGGGTAGAGATATAATCTACTTAATGCGAATGAATATTAATATCAACCAATATTGGCGTACATATTCTGCAATCAGAGACAGAGTTTTGGCCCGTTTGGTCAACTGCGGGATTCGATTACCTTGCGCACCAGGAAGTCGCGGAACACTTCAATGCGTGCCGAATGGCGCAGTTCTTCGGGGTAGACGAAATACACTTCGGTCGGCGGGCTTTGCATTTCCGGCAACACCCGCACCAGCGACGTGGCGCCCACCTGGAAGTAATCGGGCAAGGCGCCGAGGCCGAGGCCGGACAGCACCGCCCGGTAAATGCCATAGACATTGTTGACCTGCAAAACCGGTTTGCGCGGATCGCTTTTGTCGCGTCCGGAATAGACCAGGAAGTTCAGGGCCGGGATCAAATCGATTTGATCGCCCACCTCCTCGCCGAAGGTGATGATCTTGTGATTGTCCAGGTCCTCCGGCTTTTGCGGCATGCCGTGTTCTTTGAGGTATTCCGGAGACGCATAGACATTGTGCTGGATGCTCATCAAGTGGCGCTGGATCAAGTCGGGCTGGCGCGGCGGCGTCAGCCGGATGGCCACATCGGCCTCGCGCATGGAGAGATCGAGATCGTCATAGACCAAAACGATGGAGACATCGATTTCCGGATAGAGATCCAGAAACTCCTTGATGCGCGGCGTCAGCCAGACCGAGCCGAAACCAACCGTGGTGGTGATCTTGAGGGCGCCTTGGGGGCGCTCGCGGCTATCGGTCAGGCGCGCCTCGGCCATGGCCAATTGGTGGAAAATATTGTGCGCCGTCAGGTACAGGTCTTCACCCTGTTCGGTCAGGATCAGGCCGCGCGCATGGCGGTGGAACAGGCTGACATTGATGCTTTGTTCGAGCGAGGATATCTGGCGGCTGATTGCCGACTGGCTCAAATTCAGGGTCTCGCCGGCATGGGTAAAGCTGCCCGCTTCGGCCACCGCATGAAATATTCTTAACTTATCCCAGTCCATATCCGCCTCGCCGCTCTCACCGGAAATCCGATCCCGCCGTCCAATATAATCCAGGATGCGGGCCGGATGGTAAATTTATACGAAATTCGCCGGAATTATTGGCAGCCTATTCGGCCGCTTCCAATTCGCCGGCTTCCTTGGCGGCCAGGTATTTTTCCACTTCCAAGGCCGCCATGCAGCCGGTTCCGGCCGCCGTGACGGCTTGGCGGAATTTGTTGTCCTGAACATCGCCGGCGGCAAATACACCCGGGATTTTGGTGCCGGTGCTGTCCGCATTGGTGATCAGATAGCCTTCGTCATCCATATCAAGCTGGCCCTGGAACAAAACCGTGTTGGGCTTGTGGCCGATGGCGACAAAAACGCCCGATAAGTCCAGATCGGTCACACCATCGGTTTTCACATTGCGCACCTTGATGCCGGTCACCTCGGGCATTGGCCCGTCGGTCTTGCCGACGACCTCGTGGAGCACCGAATCCCACATTACCTCGATCTTGTCGTGGCCGAGGAGGCGGGTCTGCAGCATCTTTTCGGCGCGCAATTCACCCCGCCGGTGGATCAGCGTCACCTTGTTCGCGTGGTTGGTCAGGTACAAAGCCTCCTCCACCGCCGTGTTGCCGCCGCCGATAACGGCCACCTCCAGGCCCCGGTAAAAGAAGCCGTCGCAGGTGGCGCAGGCCGATACGCCAAAGCCCTGATAGGTCTGCTCACTCGCCAGCCCCAGCCATCTGGCCTCGGCGCCGGTGCAGATGATCAACGCATCGGCGGTGTATTCGTCGCCGGAATCGCCCTTCAGGCGGAACGGCGCTCCGGCAAGGTCAGCCTCGGTGATCAGATCGGCGATCATGATGGTGCCTACGCTTTCGGCCTGAGCCTGCATCTGTTCCATCAGCCACGGGCCTTGGATCACATCGGCGAAACCGGGATAATTTTCCACATCGGTGGTGATCGTCATCTGGCCGCCGGGCTGCATGCCGTGGATCAATGTGGGCTCCAACCCGGCGCGGGCGGCATAAATGGCGGCTGTCAGTCCGGCGGCGCCGGAACCCAGGATCAAAACCTTTGCGTGGTGGCTGGCCATAATAAATGCCGCTCCAAATTGGTGAATTCTGGCCCTAAAATAGGTCTGCCGCCGGTCCGGCGCAAGCGGTCACGGCGCCGAGGCCGATCCCGCCCGCCACAATTTTCGGTGATAGGCACTCTTCGGCGCCACGAAATAATATTTTCCATTTTTGAAATATTATTGCGCAAAACGGCCCCCGGATTTAGTATTGGAACCCAACCGGGTGAGGGAAAAGGGACGGATGCCGATGAACCGGGTCAAACTTGATCACATCGACCGCAATATTTTACACGATCTCCAGGACGAGGGCCGCATCACCAATGTGGATCTGTCGCGCCGGGTGGGCATATCGGCGCCGCCATGCCTCCGGCGCATGCGGGCGCTGGAAGAGGCTGGCTATATTCGCGGCTACCACGCCGAGCTGGACCCCATGTCGTTGGGCTTCAACGTGACCGTGTTTGCCCAGGTGGGCCTCGACAGCCAGGCCGAGCCGGACCTGGTGGCCTTCGAGACGCTGGTGCGCGCTTGGCCGGAGGTGCGCGAATGTCACATGCTGGCCGGTGAAACCGATTTTCTGTTGAAGATCGTCGCCGAAGATTGGGAGACCTATCAGCGCTTCGTGACCGAAAAGCTCACCGCCGCGCCCAAGGTCAGCCACGTGAAATCGGCGCTCAGTATCCGCGCATCGAAGAACCAGCCGGGCGTGCCGGTAGATATAAGCGAGCCAGCTTAAGGTTAAATTTTCAACCCAAATGTTTGACGAAGAAATCCGCCAGCGCCTGGAACACCGGCGTCGATGAGCGCGTGTCCTGCTCCACATAAAGCACCTCGATATCGCCGCCGGCTTTACGGTAATTGGCGGCGAAGCGTTCCGGTTCGGTCAAGGTCTGGCCGGAATCCTGGTCCACATAATCATGCACCGCATCGGGCTGGCCTTGGATCCATAGGGCCGGCGGCGTTGCCACCGCCTCGCCGCGCTCCAGCGCCAGCATCGGGTTGCCTTCTTGCATGGCGTCCTCGGTCACCCAATAGGTGTCGTGGGCGGCGGGGATATGGCCCGACCATTTCGGCGGCTCTGCGCTGGCGTTGAGGCCCTTGGCGTAGCGGTAGCGGGACAAAGGGTTGATCACCGGCCACATCATGCCGACGCAGGCAACGCTGGCATCGATGCCGGCGGCGCCCTCCAATTCCAAGGCGCCATAGCGGGCATCATGCGGGCGCATGGCCGCCAGCATGGCCAGATGGCCGCCGCTGGATTGGCCGGCGATACCGATGCGGGCGGCATCGATGCCCAAATCGGACGCATTGGTTTTCATCCAGCGCACCGCGTAATTGATATCTTCCAGGGTCGAGGGATAGCGGTCCGCACCGTGGCGAAATTGAAGCGCCGCGGCGGCAATACCGGACGCCGCCAATACCTCGCCTCTCTCTTGGCAGGATTCAGGGCCGGAATTGTTCCAGGCGCCGCCGTGCAGATCGATGATCGCCGGGGCCGCGCCGTCGCCGGCGGGGCGCACCAGCGCCAAATTCATGGCCCGCTCACCGTGGTTGATATAGGTGAAGTCCTGGTTGGTGAAATTCAGGGTGTCCGTGGTCATCGCCTGCTCCCTTTTGAAATATTACCCCGTTTAGCCCGCCTGAATTCTTGGATAGAAGGCTGGCGGCGCAACACCGGCGGCGCGCAAATAGATATCCATATTGCCCACGTGAAAGGCCCGGTGGGAATAGATGCTCCAAAGATAATCGGCCAGCCGCCACTGATGCTCGCCCCTCAAGATGTGCTTTTCCATCTGGGCTTCGCCAATCGCGGCGAAGTGCGTCATGTCTTCATCGTGCATGGCCCTGGCATCATCGATCAGGTTCGCGCTGGCGCGCAGCTTCGCCGCAATATCCGTATCGAACGCGTTCACCACGGCGCCATCGTCGCAGGTGGCGAGCTGCGGCGCCTGCACATGATCGCCGACGATAATGTGGATATACTGGCCGACGATGCTCATGCGCCCGCGCCCGTCGATGAACAGGGAATCTTCGCCGTCCACCGGCACCCATTCCAGAACATCATCCGGCGCCGCCGAAATCCAGTCATGGGTCACCCGCGCCAGGGCGCCGTACAGTTCCAAAAAGCGTTCAATTTCACTAACCATGGAAACCGCCTTTCTTGGCCTCAGATCAGTAAGGCCCCCAGGCCCGTTCCACCGCCGGGCGGGCCAGGATGGCATCGTGCCAGCGGGTCAGGTTGGGATAATCGCCGGTGGCGACGCCGTCGGAATGGTACAAATGGATGTCCGGGTAGGCGGAAATGTCGGCGACCGTGTAGTCGTCGCCGGCCAGATATTCGGTTTCGCCCAGGCGCTTATCGAAAATTCCGCAAAAGTCGTGGAACTGTTCCAGGTAATAGGTTTTGACCGGCGGCACATCCTCGGGGAAGCGCTTGGTGAACAGGCCCAATTGTTGCGCATGGGTGGTGAAGGTGGCCGATCCATAGAACAGCCATTGGTCCACGGCCACGCGCTTGGCCGGATCATCGGGATACAATCCGTTGCCGGCCTTTTCGCCCAGATATTTGAGGATGGCGCCGGATTCGAACAGGCTCACCTTACCGCCGGGGCCGTCATCATCGACCAAGGCCGGGATTTTGTGGCCGGGGCTGATTTTCATGAATTCCGGCGCAAACTGTTCGCGCTTCGGCAGTTCCACCGGTTTCAGATTATGCGCCAGCCCGGATTCTTCCATGCCGTGGCGCGCCTTATAGCCGTTGTCGGTGGTCCAGAAATAAAGATCGAGCATCGCCGCCTCCCTAAGTTTGTTTTATGCGAAGTGGTTCCTTGATCACCCAAGAGTGCCACCTTCCCAAACCCGGTACAAGCGCGCCCGCAAGCCGATCAATCAGCCAAGAAACTTCCGCACATGGCCGAGAAAAACTTCGAGCTGGTCGTGATGCACCCAATGGGCCGCATTTTCCACGGTGACCGATGTGCATTCCTTGAAATGGCTGGCGTTGCCGTCCTCGTTCGGGTCCGTCGCCCAGCTTTCGGCTCCGCGCACCAGCAATGCCGGGCATTGGATGTTGGACCACATCTCGTGGGCTTCGGCGGGCTGGATGCCGGCCGGCGCCGAAAAGCGGGTGAAGAAGTAATGATCGAATTTCCAGGAAACGCTGCCATCGTCGTTTTGCTTGGTGCCATGCGTGGTTAAATGGCGCACCTGTTCTTCGCTCAAATGGCTGTTGGCTTCGGCCATGCGTTCAATAGCGCCTTCCAGGCTGTCGTAGCGGCGCTCTTCCCAGGTGCCGATCTTGCGCAATTCCTCGATCCAGTTGCGGTAGCGCTTCGGCGCCGGCTCTTGGTCGCCCAGCTTGGCCCGCCGCCGGCCGAGACCGAGCCCCTCGATGGCGACAAGTTTGGTCACGTTTTCCGGATAAATGCCGCTATAACGAAGCCCGATAATGCCGCCCAGTGAATGGCAGATGATGGTCACCGGCGGCAAATTCTTCTGGTGGATCAGCTCGGCCAGGTCATAGACGAACTCATCGACCGCATAGGTGGCGCTGTTGGTCCAGGCCGAATCCCCATGGCCGCGAAGATCCACCGCCATGATGTGGTAATCGGACTTCAATTCCGCCGCCACCCAATCCCAGGAGCGCGCATGGTCGCGCCCGCCATGGATCATGATCATCGGCGGCGCGTCCGCGTTGCCCCAATCCACATAATTGAGTTTCAAACGATGGGAATGATAGCTGTGGCGCGTTGGCTCGGACAATTGGGCTGGCATGGGTTTCAATCTTGGTTGGCGTTAAGGATTTCTCGTTCCTTCATTTGCACCACGGGAAACCGGGATGCAAGCCGCGGTCATCAAGGCCAGCGCCAGGAAATCATGTCCGCCAGCCAGACCGGCAGATCCAGATTGTCGGCCACCAGCCCCACCGACAAGGTCAGCGACATGGCGCCCAGGAACGACAACAAAATGCCGGTGATCACATAACCCTCGAAGGCTTCGTGGTCGCGGTTGATGAAATAGCCGAAGATCATGCGGAAGATGACCGAGAGACTTTGCAGCGGCTGCACCACCGTCACCGGTGCAAGGCCGATGGCGATGAAGCGGAACAGCTGCGACACCGATACGCCGAGCCCGGAATAAAGGAACCATTTGGCCGATTGCCGGCTGGTCGAGCGCACGTCGGCGCGCATCCGGGGTATAGCCAAAACCAGGACCACCACGGCGGTAGCCGCGATATAGGATACCACGCCGCCGATCAGGCTGAGGCCGGGATCGCTCAATCCCGCCTTGATCAAAACCGTCGATGAGCCGAAGCCGGTACCGGCCAGAAAGGCGCAGGTATAGCCTTCGGCCATGCGCGGCTTGAAGCCGTCTTTCTCCGGCGATTTTTGTGCCGGCTTATCCTTGGCCCGGCGCGACAGGATGTACATGGGCGCCGCTACCACCAGGACGATGCCCAATATTTTCAGCGGTGTCAGGGTTTCGCCCAAAAACAGAACCGCCAGCGCCAGGGCCAGCAGAAGCTGGAACTGCTGCACCGGCGCCGCCAGGTTGGAGCCGACCGCCGCCAGCGAGCGCACGTTGAAATAGCGGCCCCAGACGAAATGGGCGAAGCCGCCCGCCGCCAGAAAACCGATGGCGCTTAAATCAAGGCGCGCAAACTCGGACCATTGGCCGGCGACGCTCACCAAAAGGGCGAACATGATCAAGCCCAGCGGCATCGAGATGGCCATCGCCTGAAACGGCGTGCCGCCGATGACGCCGCGCCGGGCGCTGGCGCTGTTGAAGCCGAAGCTGGCGGCCGCCAGAATTCCGAATAGAATGCCGAGCATGGAAACCCATTAATTGAAGTCCACCGATGGGCAACCATGTACCCAACGGTTCCGACATGGACAAGGCCCAAACCCGGGGGGTACTCTCCGCCGAGGTTTGATCCAGAGGAGGAACGGCGCGCATGCCCAAGATTTTGAGCGACGATCAGGTCGCCGCCTACGGCGATAACGGCTTTCTGTTTCCGTTCGATGTTTATGGGGCGGACGGCGCCGCCGAATTGCACGAAAAATTTGAGGCTTTGGAAAAAGCCGTCGGCGATGAGCCGCAGGATCGTTACCGGGTCAAGGCGCATCTGCCGTTTCCCTGGCTCTGCGATGTGGTGCGCGCACCGAAGCTGCTGGACGCGGTGGAAGATTTGATCGGCCCCGACGTGCTTTGCTGGGGCGCCTCGTTCTTCGCCAAGAAGGCCCACGATCCCCGCTTTGTGTCCTGGCACACGGACAGTTTCTTTTATGGCTTCGAGCCGGCCGATACCCTCACCGCATGGCTGGCCTTCAACCCATCCACCGAGCAATCGGGCTGCGTCAAATATATTCCGGGCTCGCACAAATCGGCGACCGTCCACGACATTATGCCGGACGCCGATAATCTTCTGCCCATGGCGCAAAACGCCAAGGACGTGCCCGAGGACAAAGCCGTGAGCGCCGTGCTGGCGCCCGGCCAGGTGGTTTTCCACCATGAAAGCGTGGTGCATGGCTCCGGACCCAACAACGCTGATCATCCGAGAGTTGGCCTTTCCATCCACTATGTGGCGCCGCATGTGCGCGAAACCCGGTTCGAGGGTTCCAGCGCCATGCTGCTGCGCGGCGAGGATAATTCCGGTAATTGGGGTATCGATCCGGAACCGGCCGAGGATTTCGATCCGGTCTGCATCCAGGCCATGCATGATGTGCGGGCGCTTTATCTCAATGCGACCGCCAATAAAATCGACGCTGGCGGGCGTAGTTGACGCTGATCCCAATCGGGGAGGGGACTCTTGAGCCAATCATCGAGCCAATCATTTGATATGGGCCAGTTGAAGCTGGGCATTTTTCACGGACCGCATCACGATAAGATGGCCGATCCGCTGGTTTTGCTGGAGCGGGATTTCCAGCTGATGGAACATCTCGACGGGCTCGGCTATGACGAGGCCTGGATCGGCGAACATCATTCCGGCGGCTTCGAGATGATCGCCGCGCCGGAGCTGTTTATCGCCGCCGCCGCCGAGCGCACCCGCCACATCCGCTTCGGCACCGGCGTCAAGTCGCTGCCCTACCACAACCCGTTGATCGTCGCCGATACCATGGCACAGCTGGATCACCAATTGCGCGGCCGCGCCATCTTCGGCGTCGGTCCCGGCGCGCTGGCCTCCGATGCGCAGATGATGGGCATCCAGCCCGCCCAGCAGCGCCCGCGTCTGGAAGAAGCGCTCAGCGCCGTCGTGCCCCTGCTTCGCGGCGAAACCGTGACTATGAAAACCGACTGGTTCGATCTGCAATCGGCGCGCCTCGGGCTTGGCTGCTACACCAAGCCGATGATCGAAATGGCGGTGACCTCGGTGCGCTCGCCGGCTGGCGTGGTGCAAGCTGGCCGCTATGGGCTCGGCCTGTTGACCCTCGGCGGCATCGGCGACGAGGCGCTTTCAAAATACGCCCAGAACTGGGCCATCTACGAAGCCGAATGCGCTCGCCACGGCCATCTTCCAGACCGCTCCAAATTCCGCATCACCACCTTCGTGCATCTGGCCGAGACCAGGGAGAAGGCTTTTGAAGACGTTGGGTGGGGCCTCGAAAAATGGATCGATTATGCCCACGATGTGGTGTCCGCGGTGCCCATGGTCGAGCGCGGGCTGGATGATCCGGCCAAATTCATCGCCGAGAACCAGCGCGCCATCATCGGCACCCCCGACGACGCCGTTGCCGAAATTCAGCGGGTCTGGGACGGTGTCGGCGGCTTCGGCGGATTGTTGATTTTCGGCATGGACTGGGCGCCGCCGGCGGCCACTTGGCGCAGCTTCGAATTGATGGCCGAATATGTGCGCCCGCGCCTAACCGGCGCCAACGCGGCACGCCAGGCCAGCTACGATTTCGCCAAGGACAACCAGAACGAAAACCGCATTAAAGTACGCGGCGCCATTCAGACAGCCACCGAAAAATTCGAAGCCGAAAGCGGCGAGGCGGTAATCCGGCGCGCCGAGTTCGGCGACAAGTAAAACCCCGTTGCCTTGTCTTAGGCCTCATCCACTTGGGGCAAGCGTCGAATGAAAACGCCATAAAATACCAAAACAACACCGCTGCCGATGGCGACGAACGTGGCCATTTCGGTGAAGCTTGAGCCCGGCAATAGCCCAAGGGCTACGCCGGTGGCGGCGCTGGTCAGGCCCTGAATGATGCCCATGGCCGAAGACGCGGTGCCGGCGTGGGCCGCGAACGGCGCCAAGGCGCCGGCCTGGGACGATGGCGACAAAAACGCAAAGGCGAACATAAAAGCCATCATCGGAACGATCAGCGCCGCCGTTGTATTCACGCCCAAAAGCGCCAGGGCCAATATTGCGCCGCCGCTGATCACCGTGATCACGGTGCCGATGAATATCATGCGGCCCGCGCCGAGGCGCACCACCAGCCGCCCGCCGATATAATTGGCGACTGTGTTGGAAATCATGACGGCGGCGAACCAGAACGAATAGATGGTTGGCGTCAATCCGTAGGAGCCGATCAGAACCGCCGCCGAGGAAGCCAGAAACGCATGCAGCCCGATCGAATTGCCGATGGTGATGCCTACGTAAGAGAGGAATATGCGGCTCGACAAAATCGACAGGTAGTTTTGCAGCATCGGCACCAGGCGCATGGCGCTCATGTTTTTAGTCTCGAGGGTTTCGTCGATATAGTGCCAGAACAAAACCGCCAGGATGGCGGCGACCACGGCCATGAACAAAAACACCGCCGGCCAGCCGAAATGCTCCAGCAGTTGCGCGCTGGTGACCGATCCGATTACCGGAACCATGCTGCCGACAAAGGCGATATAGGCGAACATCTGCGCCGCCAGATCGCGGCTGTAGAGATCGCGGACAATGGCGCGAGCAACGATGCGCCCGGTGGAGGCAACCAGGCCCTGCACGAAGCGAAGCACGATCATCTCGGTCATCGAGGCCGACGTCATGATCGCCAGCGACGCCGCCACATAGACCAGGAGCCCGCTCAAAAGCACCCAGCGCCGGCCGAACCGGTCGGCCAGCGGGCCGACGAATATCTGGCCGATGGTGCCGCCAAGAACGAAGGACGCCAGCGCGAACTGTACCTGGCCCATATCCACATCGAACGCGTCGGCGACGGCGACCATCGAGGGCAGAAACGAATCCGTCGACAGCGCGCCCATAAAGGCGATGCCGCCCAGCGTGGTCGCCAGCAGCACGCGCCGGTCTTCAAGGCGCCTGGGTTGATTGTCGGATGCCATGAAAGGCGGCAACGTTACGCGGTTGCGCGCCTACGCGGCCTCAAGCCTGTGCACCTGCTCTGAGCCCGCCAAGCCATATAGATGCGCGCCGAGATCGGCCGGCGCGTCCGACACCGCCTCGAAATAGCGGCCCTTGCAGCGCACCTCCAGTGCCGCGCCGTTGAACGGGAACGGCGTCACGGAGTAGCGGTCATCGCCCAATGGCGTCACGGTCACTTCGGTGTCCGCATCTTCCGACATGGGCACATGGACGAAGGTCTCTTGGCTGCGGTCGCCGGCGTGGCGGAGATTGAAGTAAAGCGCCAATGTGTCCATGAATTGCAGGAACTTGTAGTTGCGCATCAGCGCGCCTTCCTGGGTCCAGCCGGCGGTCGCCGGGTCCGCCGCAAGTACCGATCTGAGCCGTTCCTGGCGGGCGATCTCGCCGTCCAGGAGGCCGTGCACATAGTCTTCGTCCTTGGGCGGGATGGGCACCGACTTGCCGCCGCCGAGGACGCTGAATTCCGACAACCCATAGCGGTCGTTATAAAGCCCCCACGAATGCATGCTCGACAAGAGCCCGCAATAGGCATTCCGCGCCTCGTTGAAATCCGGCGAGCGTTTGGAGGTGTCGAGCACGCCGGGCACCGGCCCGGTGCCAAGCCCGCATGGATAGCCGCTCGGCTCGTGCAGCACCGGCGCCGCGTCGGCGTCGTCCCAGCCCCGGTCGTGATGGGCGACCGCATAGATCACCTCGTCGAAGGGCTCGGGCCGCTCAAATTGGTCATTGCCGAAAGCCCGCCCGAACTGCTCGCACAGATCAAGATGTTCGACCATGGTGCTGATAAAGCGTTTTTCGCCTTCTGGCGCATTCTGGATCATCATTGTCTGAACCCTCCTAGGATTTTCAAAACTCTACTATGGGCGCCCCGCCGCCGCAACGCCGGGGCGCTTCAAAGCAGTTCTTTACAATGGCGCCATCGGGGCTCAATAAAGCGGCTCATCACTGTCCCGGGAGCGCAACTTTGATACGCCGCATCATCAACGCCCACCCCGAATTGTTCGGCGGGGTCGCGCGGGCGCTCGCGCAACGCAATTACCGTCTCTATGCCCTCGGCCACGTGGCCCACGTGCATGGCTGGTGGGGCAACCGGCTCGGCATCGGCTGGCTCACCTGGGAGTTGACCGAGCAGGCCACCTGGCTGGGTATCATCACCGTTGCCCTGATGCTGCCGGCCATGGTGACGGCGCCCTTCGCCGGTGCATTTGCCGACCGTCATGGCCACCGGCGGACGGCGATGACCGCCGGTCTGATCGGCACCATGATCACCGGCAGCTTGGGTTTCCTGGCGCTCACCGGCAACATCGATCTCAATCTTCTGGTCCTCCTCGCCATCGCCCAAGGCGGCGTCTTCGGCTTTGAGTTTCCCGCTCGCCAGGCGCTGATCCCGCAGCTGGTGGGGCGCGAAAACATCTCCGCCGCGGTTGCCTTCAACTCGACCACCTTCCAGCTCGGCACCTTCATCGGCCCGGTGCTGGCGGCGGCGCTTATCTCCAACTTCAACGCCGGCGCTTCGATCCTGGCCTACGGCGCGTCCACGGCCTGGATGGTCTTGATGATCCGCCTGATCGATATCGCGCCTTTTTCGCGCGCCGAGACCGGCGGTGGCATCCTTTCCGACATGCGCGCCGGCTTCTCCTATGTGGCCAACCAGCGCGCCCTCGGGCTTTTGTTTTTGGTCACCATCACGTCGGGGTTTTTCCTGCGCCCCTATACCGATCTGATGCCCGGCTTTGCCGCCCAAGTGTTCCACCGGGGCGCCGAGGGTCTGGGCGCCCTTACCTCCGCGTCCGGCCTCGGCGCGCTGATTGTCGCCTTCTGGCTTCTGACCCGCTCCAAGACCCAGGGGCTGGTCACCATATTGATCGTGTCGTCGCTGCTGACCACGGTGGCCTTGATCGTTTTCGCCGCCACGCCGTTTTTCATTCCGGCCCTGTTTATCCTGGCGCTGGCCGCCGGCGGGCTGATCGCCAACCAGGTGTCCGCCTATTCGCTGGTGCAGACCTTGTCGCGCGCCGATATGCGCGGGCGGGTGATCTCCATCAATATTTCCATCGGCATGGGCGCCCCGGCGCTCGGCACCCTGACCATCGGCTGGCTGGCTGACCAGATCGGTCTGAGCGCCGCCATGACCATCGCCGCCGCCTCGGCGATGGTGATCATTCTGATCGCGCTGCCGGCGCTTCGGCGAAAGCGCGCCGCCATGGAAACCGTCCCCGATACGGATTAGAACGTGTTAGAGCGGCGCCGGCTTTACTTGAACTGGACCTTCATAATCTCGTAGGACTTGCCGCCGCCGGGGGTGTTGACCTCGGCCGAATCGCCGACCGTCTTGCCGATCAGCGCCCGCGCCAGCGGCGAAGTGATCGACAATTTGCCTTTGGCGATATCGCTCTCGTGGGTGCCGACGATCTGGTAGGTGGATTTCTCGTCATTGTCTTGGTCGGCGAGCCGGACGGTGGCGCCGAAGCGAATGATTTTCCCGGTAATGGATGTCGGGTCGATCACTTCGGCGCGGCTGATCACGTCTTCAAGCTCGGCGAGACGCCCTTCGGTAAAGCTCTGGCGTTCCCGCGCCGCGTGATATTCGGCGTTTTCCGATAAATCGCCATGCTCGCGGGCCACCTCGATCGCCTTGATGATGGAGGGCCGCTCGACGGTCTTCAGGTGCTTGCGCTCTTCCTCCAGCGCCAGAAAACCGCCTTCCGTCATTGGATATTTATCCATCGTAATAATCCGCTATTAAACAAAATATTCCCGCTTCCCGGCGTTACCGCCAAGCGGAAGGCAAAACAATATTCAAGCTGAATTGTTAGAATAGGATTGCAAGGGCGCGACTTCAAGTCCCCCCGGACCAGAATTCGCGCCGCCATCCCCGGATGCGTCCCCTGGCCGCGAAGATCGCTGCGCCTCGATCGCCGAGATTGCCGCGCGGGCGCCGGTGATTGTGGTGTAGTGGGCAATGTTGTCGGTCAAAGCGGTGCGCCGGATGGAGTAGGAATCGGCGATCGCCTGGGCGCTCTCGGTGGTGTTGATGACCAGCTGCACCTCGCCGTTCAAAATCGCATCGACGCAATGGGGGCGCCCTTCCAGAACTTTGTTGACCCTGGCGACATGCAATCCGGCCAGGCTCAAATGGCGCGCCGTGCCACCGGTGGCCATGATGGTAAAGCCGAGACCGGCGAGCTTTTGCGCCAATTCCAGCGCCGCCGGCTTATCGCCATCCTTGACCGACAGGAAGACGCAACCGCTGCCCGGCAATATGGTGCCGGCGCCCAATTGGGATTTGGCGAAGGCCTCGGCGAAGGTGGCGCCGATGCCCATCACCTCGCCGGTGGACTTCATCTCGGGCCCCAAGATGATATCGACGCCGGGGAAGCGCGAAAACGGGAACACCGCCTCCTTGACCGACACGTGGTCCATGGCGCGGTCTTCGTCCAGATCAAAGCGGCTCAGTTTTTCGCCGGCCATGACGCGCGCCGCGATCTTGGCCACCGGCACGCCGGTTGCCTTGGCAACGAATGGCACCGTGCGCGACGCCCGGGGATTGACCTCGAGAATGAATATAACGCCGGCCTGCACCGCGAATTGGACGTTCATCAAGCCAACCACGCCGAGGGCCAGGGCCATGGCGCGGGTCTGGCGCTTCAACTCGGCAATGGTATCGGGCTTAAGCGAATAGGGCGGCAACGAGCAGGCGCTGTCGCCGGAATGAATGCCGGCTTCTTCGATATGTTCCATGATGCCGGCCACATAAACATCCGTGCCGTCGCAAATGGCGTCCACGTCCACTTCGATGGCGTCGCGCAAGTACCAATCGATCAAGACCGGCGATGTGCCCGAAACCACTACCGCCGTCTTCATATAACGGCGCAGGTTTTCCACGTCGTGGACGATTTCCATGGCCCGCCCGCCGAGCACATAGGATGGCCGGATGACCACCGGATAGCCGATGCGCGCCGCGATCTCTTCGGCCTGATCTTCGTTGCTGGCGATGCCGTTGGGCGGCTGCTTCAAATCCAATTGGATCAAAAGCTGTTGAAAGCGTTCCCGGTCCTCGGCCAGATCGATGGCGTCCGGCGTGGTGCCGAGGATCGGAATGCCGGCCGCTTCCAGGGCGTGCGCCAATTTCAGCGGCGTCTGCCCGCCGAACTGGACAATGACGCCCTTCAATTCGCCGGCCTCTTGCTCTTTGCGGATTAGCGCGATCACGTCTTCGGCAGTCAACGGCTCAAAATAGAGCCGGTCGGAGGTGTCGTAATCGGTGGACACGGTTTCCGGATTGCAGTTCACCATGATCGATTGATGGCCGGCCTCGCTCATGGCGTAGGCGGCATGCACGCAGCAATAATCGAACTCGATACCCTGGCCGATACGGTTGGGCCCGCCGCCGAGGATCACAACCTTGGATGCCGCCTCGGGCCGCGCCTCGCATTCGGGCGGATTGACGCCGTCGCCCTCATAGACCGAATACATATAAGAGGTTTGCGCCGGGAACTCGGCGGCGCAGGTATCGACCCGCTTATAGACCGGCTGCACATTGGCGGCGCTGCGCAAATCGGCAACGGCGGCCTCGTTGATGCCGCCCAGCTCGGCCAGGCGGGCATCGGAAAAGCCCATTTTTTTAAGCCGCATGAGGTCCGGGGCGCTGGCCGGCACGCCGGCCACCCGGACCCCGTCCTCGGCGCCGACGATGGCTTCGATCTGCGCCAGGAACCAGGGATCGAAACGGCAGGCGGCTTGAATATCTTCGAAGCCGAGCCCTTCGCGAAAAGCCTGCGCCACATAAAGGATGCGGTTCGGGCGCGGCTCGGCCAGGGCAGCGCGCAAGGCATCGCGCAGCGCGTCTTCGCCGCCACCGGTCGCGCCCTCGATATCCACTTCGTTGAGGCCGGTCAGCCCGGTCTCCATGGAACGCAGGCCCTTTTGCAGGCTCTCGGCGAAATTGCGGCCGATGGCCATGGCCTCGCCCACCGATTTCATCGAGGTGGTCAGCAATGCCTCGGCATCGGGAAATTTCTCGAAGGTAAAACGAGGTATCTTGGTGACCACATAATCGATGGTCGGCTCGAACGAGGCTGGCGTCACACCGGTGATGTCGTTGTCCAGCTCGTCCAGCCGGTAGCCGACCGCCAGCTTGGCGGCGATCTTGGCGATGGGAAAACCGGTGGCCTTCGATGCCAAAGCCGACGAGCGTGATACGCGCGGGTTCATTTCAATAATCAGCAACCGCCCGTCATCGGGATTGACCGCGAACTGCACGTTGGAGCCGCCGGTATCGACGCCGATCTCGCGCAGCACGGCGATCGAGGCGTTGCGCATGATCTGATATTCTTTGTCCGTCAAAGTCAGTGCCGGCGCCACGGTGATGCTGTCGCCGGTATGGATACCCATGGGATCGACGTTTTCGATGGAACAGATGATGATGCAGTTATCGGCGCAATCTCTGACCACCTCCATCTCAAATTCTTTCCACCCCAAAACCGATTCTTCGACCAGAACCTCGCCGACCGGCGATGCCGCCAGGCCGCCGGCGACGATCTGCTCATATTCATCCCGGTTATAGGCCACGCCGCCGCCGGCGCCGCCCATGGTAAAGGAGGGCCGGATGATCATCGGCAGGCCGATCTCGCCCATGGCCGCCCGGGCTTCGTCCATATTGGTGACCAGCCGGCTGCGCGGGCTTTCAAGGCCGATGGAATCCATGGCCTCGCGAAACTTAAGCCGGTCTTCGGCCTTGACGATGGCCTCCGCATTGGCGCCGATCAGCTCCACATTGTGGCGGGCAAGGGCGCCATTATTGTGCAGTTCCATGGCTGCGTTGAGCCCGGTCTGGCCGCCCATGGTCGGCAGGATGGCGTCCGGTTTTTCCTTGGCGATGATGGCCTCGATGATTTCGGCCTGGATCGGCTCGATATAGGTTGCGTCGGCCATATCGGGATCGGTCATGATGGTCGCCGGATTGGAATTGACCAGGATCACCCGGTAGCCTTCCTCGCGCAGCGCCTTGCAGGCCTGGGCGCCGGAATAATCGAACTCGCAGGCCTGACCGATGACAATCGGCCCGGCGCCGATGATCAGGATCGAGGATATGTCGGTGCGCTTAGGCATGATCAAGCGGAGCCCGGCTGGACCAAGAAAGAAGAATCACCACAGAGGACACAGAGGTCACAGAGGGAGAATTCGGTATTTTCTATTGCTACGTGTTTCATGGTATTAATTTCGTGCGACATTGATTGGTAAATATCCGGTATGGATTGGTATGGTTTTGTATGGTTCGGTATGGGTAAATTTTGTCATAAGTCGTTCATATCGTTAAAGTATTTGTCCAAATACTAATATGGTTTATTTTCGCCCGCGTGCAAGCGGTTGAACCACATTCGCCGCAATAAAATTCCTCCCTCCCCCTTGGAGGGGGAGGGCTGGGGTGGGGGGCGCTAACCTCCACGGAGGGCACTGCGCAACCTCTCCAAAACCCCGTCCATATTCTCAAACACCTCATTATTCCAAAATCGCACAACCTGGTAGCCTTTGCTCTCCAGCCAAGCCGCCCGCACCGCGTCCGCATCGCCCTGTTGATCATGCTGCCCGCCGTCCAACTCAACCACGAGCTTCGCCTCGGCGCAGACGAAATCCACCACATAGTCTCCGATGGGCGCTTGCCGCCTGAACCCGAACCCGTCCAGCTGCCGGGCGCGGACCCGGTTCCAGAACCGCTTCTCCGCCTCGGTCGGATTCTTGCGGAGTTTACGGGCGATTGGGGATGCCATCGAACGAGTATACCCAGTCCAAGCCGGTGTGTCGCACCCCCCACCCTAACCCTCCCCCTCAAGGGGGGAGGGGATTTGGTTGGTGCCATCGCCCCGTAACCCCTTCCCCCCTTCGAGGGGGAAGGTTGGGATGGGGGGGTGATATAGATGCGTCCGCTAAGACTCATTTGCCCCCCTCCATCATCGCCACGAACCTATCGAACAAATAATGCGAATCCTGCGGCCCCGGACTTGCCTCGGGGTGATGCTGCACCGAAAAAACCGGGCGCCCCTCCAACCGCAACCCCTCAACCGTGCCATCGAACAAAGACGTATGCGTCTCAACAACCCCCGCCGGCAAACTCTCCCGCTCGACCACAAAGCCATGGTTCTGCGAGGTGATCTCAACCTTGCCGGTCTCCAAATCCTTGACCGGGTGGTTGGCGCCCCGGTGGCCGTGGTGCATTTTGGTCGTCGCTGCGCCCAAAGCCAGAGCCAACATCTGATGGCCGAGGCAGATGCCGAAAACCGGCACGCCGGACGCCACGATGGCCTGGATGGCCGGTACCGCGTAAATCCCGGTCGCCACCGGATCGCCGGGGCCGTTGGACAGGAACACACCGTCCGGATTTAGGCCTAAGATTTCCGCCGCCGGGGTGGATGCCGGAACCACCGTTACCCGGCAGCCCAAGCTTGCCAGGCAGCGCAGGATGTTGCGCTTGGCGCCGAAATCCACGGCCACCACATGCAGGCGGGGTTTGAGCTGGACGCCGTAGCCCGAATGCAATGACCAGACGCTTTCGTTCCATTCATAGAGCGCATCGCAGGTCACCTCTTTCGCAAGGTCCATGCCTTCGAGGCCGGGCCAGGCCGCCGCCGCCAACCCTGCCGCTTCGATATCGGGCGCTTCGCCGGGGGTATGGACAATGGCGGCATTGGCGAAACCGTCGGCCTGGATGCGCCGGGTCAGGCGTCTTGTATCGATGCCGGTGACCGCCGCCAGATTATGGCTCTTGAGCCAGGCATCCAGATGCAAGGCGGCGCGCCAGCTGGCGGGATCGGTGATATCGGCGGCCATGACACAGCCCGCCAGCGCCGGCGCCGCCGCTTCAACGTCTTCCAAATTGGCGCCCACATTGCCGATATGGGGAAAGGTGAAGGTGATGATCTGGCCGGCGTAAGACGGATCGGTCAGAATCTCCTGGTACCCGGTGATCGATGTGTTGAAACACACTTCGCCAGTGACCGCGCCGCTGGTTGGCGCGCCGGCGCCGCGTCCCCAAAACACCGTGCCGTCGGCCAGCACCAAGGCCGCATCGGCGCCGGGCGGGCGCTTGGTTTCACCCTGACGTGGGTTGGCGGCGTTACGCGCAGCCTGGGATGCGGCATTGGACATGGGGACCTTTGCTCATTCCGGGGGGCGCTGGCGCGGTCTCAAGGCATGGCTCCGGGCGCGCCGGAATGCGGGTAATTGTTACGATCCGGGGGCCATGGACACCCCCGGTAATGCTGTTGGCTGGAGGTATCTCTTACGCAAATGGGCGCCCATCGTCAAGAAAAAACGATTTAATAAATTGTTTAATTACAATGACTTAGTATATTACCCAAGTGGCGGCAACGATTGACAGACGGGGCCTAAACTGGCTAACGTCAGCGGCTTTCGAGGAATAGCTCGCACCCAGCGGGAGGCAAGCCCATGTTGCGTACCGAAATCAGCGAAGCCCTGAAAGATGCCATGCGGGCCAAGGAAGGGCGGGCGACGTCCACTTTGCGCCTGATCCTTGCCGCTCTCAAGGACCGCGATATCGCAGCGCGCGGCAAGGGCAATGACGAGCCGGTCGGCGATGACGAGCTGGTCCTGTTGCTGCAATCGATGATCAAGCAGCGCCACGACAGTATCGCCGCCTACACCAAAGGCGGCCGCCAGGATCTGGCCGATGGCGAGGCCGAGGAAATCACCGTCATCGAGCGGTTCCTGCCCGAACAGATGGGCGCTGATGAAATCGCCGGCGCCGTCGATGCGGTGATCGCCGAAGCCGGCGCCTCGTCCCTGAAACAGATGGGCCAAGTGATGGCGGCCTTGCGCGAGCGGCACGCCGGCTGCATGGATTTCTCCAAAGCCAGCCAGTTGGTCAAGGACAAGCTGGCTTAAGGTTGCCCTTTACCCGTTGACGGTGGGCGGCCTTTGGTTCGCGCTGCAAGTCAAGGTGATTATTTTCACATATTGCAAATTTTTGGGATAGACAGATTCCGGCGTGCCGCTATGATTCTTGGCAACGGCCAGGCCGCCCCGTCGCTGCCCCGACGGCAAAAGCAATAAACTGGGATCCAGGGAGGACCCAAATTATAGGGGCTCTGGCATCCTGTATCAGAAAAACGCGGCGGGATTTATTCCCGCCGTATTTCGTTTCAAAGTGCAATAAGAAGAAAAGAAAAAGAAGGTTGAACCACAGAGACAGTGAGACGGTGAGAGAATACTTGGCGCGAAGCGCATTCTTCCCTTCTCACCGCCTCACTGTCTCTGTGGTAAAAAAGTGATTCGCGCAAAATCGCAAATATTGCCGTTTTGCACTCTCTCAAAAAGTGGCTCGTCGGCCCCCTTAAGCCTGTGAATTACAAGGAAAACGGGGATAAATAAGTAAATTGGCGCTCGCGGGCGGGGCGCGTATGGGTATGATGGGCGCATGGCCTTCTCTCCCCAGTTTCTTGATGAATTGCGCGCCCGCGTCGATCTGGCCGGGCTGGTCGGCAAACGGGTGCGGCTGCAAAAGCGGGGCCGGGAACATACTGGCCTCTGTCCATTCCACAACGAGAAAACGCCGTCCTTCACCGTGAACGAAGACAAGGGTTTCTATCATTGCTTCGGCTGCGGCGAACATGGCAGCGCCATCGATTTTGTCATGAAGCTGGACAATTTGTCGTTCCCCGAAGCGGTCGAGCGGTTGGCCGGCGACGCCGGGCTCGAAGTTCCCATGGATACGCCTGAGCAACGCCAGCGGGCCGAGCGCGCCAAATCCCATTATGGGATTCTGCAAGCCGCCAGTGATTATTTTGAAAAGCAGCTGCATATGCCCGCCGGCAAACCGGCGCTCGACTATATAGAAGGCCGCGGTATTACCGAAGCCTCCCGCCAGCGCTTTCACATTGGCTTTGCGCCGGATCAGCGCGACGGGCTGAAAACCGCTTTGGCGCGGCAAAATATTTCAGATGCCGCGATGATCGAGACCGGGCTTCTGATCCAACCCGATGCTGGCGGGCGGGCGCCCTATGACCGGTTTCGCGGGCGCGTCATGTTTCCGATCGGCGACCGGCGCGGCCGCACAATCGCCTTCGGCGGGCGCATCTTGGGCGAGGGCGAGCCCAAATATCTGAACTCGCCGGAAACGCCGTTGTTCCAAAAACGGCGCAATCTTTATGGCCTGGCGGAAGCGGCGGAAGACGCCCGCGCCAAAAGCGCCATCATCGTGGTCGAGGGTTATACCGATGTCATCGCCCTCAATCAGGCCGGGCTCGGCAACGCGGTGGCGCCGCTCGGCACCGCCTTGACCGAGGATCAGGTGCGGCTGTTGTGGCGTTATGCGCCCGAGCCTTATCTCTGTTTTGACGGTGACGCGGCGGGCGCCCGGGCGGCGGGGCGGGCGGCGGAAAACATGCTGCCGATCCTCACCCCCGGCCACGGCTTGCGCTTCGCCAGTCTGCCCGCCGGCCAGGACCCCGACAGCCTGGTGCGCGCCGGCGGCGCCGAAGCCATCGCCGGCGTCCTTGCCGAAGCCTTGCCGTTGTCGGAAATGATCTGGCGGCTGGAACGGCGCGGGCGCCGCCTGGACGCACCTGAGGGCCGCGCCGGGCTGGAACAAAGGTTCCGGGAATTGACCGGGCGTATCGAGGACGAGGTCGTGCGCCGCCATTATTTCTCAAGCCTTAAAGACCGCATTTGGCAGGAATATCGCCAGGAACGGGACGCCGGCGGTGGCCAAAACAAGGGCCAGGGCGGCCAAGGGTATTCCAGGGGGCCTGCACCGAAACGCATGGCGGCGCGGTCGGGCGCGGCAACGCGGGTGGAACCATCGCGCCTGCAAGAGGAGATTTTGATTGCCACCGTGATCACCCATCCGGCGCTGTTCGATATTGTGGATGAGACCTTGGGCAGCATGCACTTTTCCTCGCCTTCCCTCGATCATCTGCGCCAGGAGGTGGTGAAAGCCCTTTCTGCGTCCGAAGACCTTGACTTTCCGGGTCTGGTGGACCATTTAAACACTGTTACCGGGTTTCGGGACACATTGGGCGGCCTACTGAGCCGACGGGTCTACGACCACGCACGTTTCGCCCGGCCAGATCAGCCATTGATCGATGCCGAAAGGGGTTGGGAACAACTCTATCGGCTGTACAAACGTACCCAGCTGCTGGAAGATATTTCAGCGGCGAAAGAACGTTTGAAAGCGGCGCCGACGCGCGAGGCCTTTGAAAAGCTGACCGCTTTGCTGGCGTCCGCATCGGTGGCGGATGAAGATGCGGGATCGGATGATGATTTGGTCCGGTCCGAGGGCGGCGGCGCGGCCTGATTTACCAGGATTTGGGTTTAGCCGGACAGGAATATTTAGGGGATGCGGGCGCGGCCGGGTGAATTTTCGCGGCGCCGGCGCCCATCATGGAACAAGACCTTAGTGCGGGGTTCAAATGGCGACCAAAACAAATACCAAAACCGAAACCAACCAAACCCAGGGTGATGCGGCCGACGCGCCGTTGCTGGACAATCTCAATGCCGAGGTCAAAAAGATGATCGCGCGCGGCAAGGAAGTCGGCTACGTCACCTACGACCAGCTCAACGCGGCCCTGCCGCCGGACCAGGTATCCTCCGAGCAGATCGAGGACACCATGTCGATGCTGTCCGAAGCCGGCATCAACGTGGTTGAAAACGAAGAAGCCGAGGACACACCCGAAGAAACCAAGGAAGCGGAAGCGGAAAGCACCGCCGGCAATGTCGATGAAAATGAGATTGGCCGCTCTGACGATCCGGTGCGCATGTATCTGCGCGAAATGGGATCGGTGGAATTGCTGTCGCGGGAAGGCGAGATCGCCATCGCCAAGCGCATCGAGGCTGGCCGCGAAATGATGATCGGCGGCATTGTCGAAAGTCCGATGACCATCCGATCCTTGCTGCAATGGCGCGACGCCCTCGACGAAGGGCTGATGCTTTTGCGCGACATCATCGATCTGGACGCCACCTATTCCGGCCCTAAGACCGGCGACGAGGACCCGGACGAGATGGAAGCGGTCAAGCTCGCCCAGGCCGCCAGCCGCGCCAAGATCGAAGAAGATGACGCCAAGGAAGAAGCCGCCGAAGCCGCCGCCAAAAACAAGGGCGAAGCCGAAGCCGAAACCGAAGCCGGAGCCGAAGCGGCACAACCGGAAGGCGCCGCCAAGGCCGAAGGCGAACCAGGCGAAGCCGCAAAAACCGAAAGCGACGATGACGACGACGATGATGAGAACACCGTGTCGCTGGCGGTGATGGAGCAGACATTACTGCCCAAAATTCTCGGCAAGTTTGACGTTATAAAGAAATGCTATGCCAAGATGCACCGGGCCAACGACAAGCGGCTCGGCATCATCACGTCCGGCGAAAAGCTGACGCCGGCGACCGAGAAGCGCCTCGAAAAGCTGCGCCACGAGCTGGTCGAGCTGATGGAGGGTATCCACCTCAACAACAACCGGATCGAATATCTGGTTGGTCATATGTATGAGTTGAACCGGCGTCTGGTCGGGCTCGAGGGGCGGCTGCTGCGCCTGGCGGTATCATCCAAGGTCAAGCGGCCCGAATTCCTGGAGCAGTATTACGGCAACGAATTGGATCCGAACTGGATCAACCGGGTTGGCCGCCTGTCCGGCAAGGGCTGGAAGGAATACATCAAAAAGAACCGTGGCGACGTCAAGGATCTGCGCGCCGAGATCGCCGGCATCGCCGCCGAGGTTGGCCTGCCGATCCTCGAGTTTCGGCGCATCGTCGCCACCGTGCAAAAGGGCGAGCGCGAAGCGGCCAAGGCGAAAAAGGAAATGATCGAGGCCAATCTCAGGCTGGTGATTTCGATTGCCAAGAAATACACCAATCGCGGCCTGCAATTCCTGGATCTGATCCAGGAAGGCAATATCGGTCTGATGAAGGCGGTCGATAAGTTCGAATACCGGCGCGGCTATAAGTTTTCCACCTACGCCACCTGGTGGATCCGCCAAGCCATCACCCGCTCCATCGCCGATCAGGCGCGCACCATCCGTATCCCGGTGCATATGATCGAAACCATCAACAAGCTGGTACGCACGTCGCGCCAGATGCTGCACGAGATCGGCCGCGAGCCGACCCCGGACGAGCTGGCGGTCAAGCTGTCGATGCCGGTCGACAAGGTGCGCAAGGTTCTGAAGATCGCCAAGGAGCCGATCAGTCTGGAGACCCCGATCGGCGACGAAGAAGACAGCCACTTGGGCGATTTCATCGAGGACAAGAACGCGGTTCAGCCCTTGGATGCGGCCATCCAAGGCAACTTGCGCGAAACCACGACCCGGGTGCTGGCGTCGCTAACGGCCCGCGAAGAGCGGGTCTTGCGCATGCGTTTCGGCATCGGCATGAACACCGATCACACGTTGGAAGAGGTTGGCCAGCAGTTTTCGGTCACCCGCGAACGCATCCGCCAGATCGAAGCCAAGGCCTTGCGCAAGCTCAAGCATCCAAGCCGGTCCCGGAAGCTCAGGAGCTTTTTGGATCACTAAGGCTTATCCAAATCCGAAAAAAGCGGCGCTCGATAAACGGGCGCCGTTTTTTTTAAATGCCTATCGATGCGGCGTTTGCTATAAGCGCCTTCGGGTGGGGCCCGTAGCTCAGTTGGTTAGAGCCGGCCGCTCATAACGGTCTGGTCGTAGGTTCGAGTCCTACCGGGCCCACCAACCTCTTCGGGG
>CAUZTZ010000019.1:0-24487 GCA_963582805.1 Alphaproteobacteria bacterium | reverse complement strand
CCTCGGTCACGGCCTCTTCGTCATCAGCGCCTTCTTCTTCGGCGCCGCCGCCAGCGGTTTCGAAATCTTCCAGATCCTCGCCTTCGCTGCCTTCGCCGCCATCTTCGCTTTCACTGCCCTCTTCGCCTTCCGCTTCGGCAAATTCTTCCGACACTTCCTCGGTGTCTTCTTCGGCAGCGTCTTCCTGTTCGCCTTCTTCTTCCGCGGCTGCTTCTTCGTTTTCCTCCTGCTCTTCCTGTTCTCGCGTTTCCTCCTCGTTCGCGCCGTAGTTATTGCCGGTGCCAACCGCCGTCGGCAGGGCATCCAGGGCATCGGAGAACGATTCGCGAATTTCCGAGCGCTGGAACACGCGCGGCTCGGTCGGCGCGGAATCAGCGCTGGAGACGGTCGAGCCCTGATCGGGCAGGTTGAGGATTTGAATGCCGCCGGCGTTGGAAATCACCACCTCGCCAACGAAGCCGTCGGATTCCTCCATCAGCACTACTCTGAGATCGGGCGTGCCATCGGCGTTTTCGCCGAGATCGATACCCACTTGCGTGCCGCGAATACCGATGGTGGCGACCGGCGTTTTCAAGGTCATCGCATCGGGATCGACCTTGGCCACCTGGCCCGAAACGAAGGTAAATACGCCCTGCAGCACCGACATGGAAATGCTGCCTTCCTGGGTGCCCGGATCGTAAACCATTTCGTCCAGAACCATGCGCCCGTTTTCGGCCATGGAAAATGTCGTTTCATCGGCGAGGACGATGCCGATGGCGCCTTCTTCGCCCGACTGCAGCACATCGCCCTGGAACACCGGATCGCCGGCTTCCAGCTCGACCCGGTCGCCATTGGCGCGAATCGCAACGACGGTGCCGGTGACGCTTTCAACCTGACCGATGGGCTGGTCATCGGCAGTCGGCGCGGCCTGCGCCACTTCCTGGGTCGGCGAGAGAACCCGCGCCAGATGGGTCGCCGTATCGCCCGCCAATTCGGCGCCGCCCGGAGTTTTCAGCATCGGCGCCGATTCCTGATCGAAATAGCCTTCGACAACGACCTCGGTACCATCCGGCGCGGTGACCACCAGGTCCGATCCCGATTGGCCGAACTCGGCATTGCCGAAGTTGATGCCGGCGGGCAACATGACCGCGCCATCGGCGCCAACCTCTACGGTGGTGCTTTGGCCGGCGGCGCTGTCGCCGTCCGCCAAGGTCAGGTTTTCGTCGTCGCGGGTAAATTCGTCAGCCATTTCGGCAATCCTTCGTCAATTTGCGCTGGCGCCAGCTGTCACGTCTTTGTTATTGCGGCGCCGCGCCCGTCACACAGATATCGTTAGCCTGAATTTACGCCCGAAGGCGGGGGCTGCGCTGTGATGGCCATCACACCTATTAGATTGTTGTAATTAAACGATTAATTCGTATTGGAGAGGCATTTGTTTCGGGGCTATTTGGATGTGCCGCACAATTGCCTTATATATGAGGCCAAGATGCTTCCACCGATCGCCATCAGGGGTATCCATTATTGCATTCCCCGCCGATGGATGGTTTGTCGGGCGAGGATTGAGCGCAAATGAGGCTGCGATGAACCATAAAGTACCTCGGACGCTATCGATAAAGCTAAAACGGATATTTGCGGCTTTACTAATTGCCGGGCTCGGCTTTGCGCTGGCCTCACCGGCAGCCGCCGATTACCGATCCGGTTTGCTGGCGGCCAAGAAGCAGGATTTCGCGACCGCGTTTCGGGAATTCCGCACCTTGGCGCTGGAAGGCCACGCCCCCTCGCAATTTAATCTGGCGCTGATGTACCACCATGGCCGCGGCGTCCCGCAGGATTATGCCAAGGCCCGCCAATGGTACACGTTATCGGCCGAGCGCGGCCATATCAGCGCCATGAACAATCTCGGTTCCATGTACCGGCGCGGCGAAGGCATTGCCCGCAATTATGAACGCGCCGGATTTTGGTACGGCAAGGCCGCCCCCAAGAGCAACACCGCGAAAGCCAACCTCGCCTACCTGCACCGCTATGGCCTCGGCGTGAAAAAAAGCAATGCGCTGGCCTTTAAGTATTATAAAGAGGGCGCCGAAGCCGGGCATGCGCAATCCATCTTCGAGCTGGGCCGGCTGTATGAAAAGGGCCGCGGCGCCAAAAAAGACATGAAGGAAGCGGTGCGCCTCTACCGGTTGGCGGCGCGCAAAAATTATCCGCGCGCCCAATATCTGATCGGCGAGATGTATCACAAGGGCAAATTCTTCAAGAAAGATTACACCCAGGCGGAACGCTGGTACCGGTTTGCGCAAAACGTCAAGTTTACATCCGCCTATTACGGCATGGCGCTTCTATATCTGGACGGGCTGGGCGTTCCGAAAAGCGCCAAGGAGGCCTTGCGTCTGTTGCGGCTGGCGTCCAACCGTGGCCACCGCATCGCACCGTTCGAGATCGGCCGCATCTATGAAAAGGGTTTGGGCGTCAAGGCGGACCCCGCCCAGGCGCTCAAATGGTACCGGGTTTCGGCCGACCGTCAATACTCCAAGGCGCGCACCAAAATCAAAGAATTGGAACCGAAAGGCTAAATCAGGCGCTGTTGATCAGCCGCACTGGCGCGCCTTTCAGCCAGGCCGCGATATTTTCCACGCCTTGCGTAAACGACACGTCATAGGTATCGCGCGACACGTAGCCCAGATGCGGGGTCACGACGGTGTTCTTTAATGACCGGAAGGGATGCAAGGCGGGCAGCGGCTCGACATCGTACACGTCGAGCCCGGCACCGGCGAAAGCGTTGGTCTGCAATGCGTTGATCAAGGCGGTCTCGTCGATCAGCGGCCCGCGCGAGGTATTGATCAGAAACGCCGTCTTTTTCATTTTGGCCAAATCATCCGCCTGCAGGATGCCGCGGGAGCGCTCGCTCAAGGGCATATGCAAGGTGATGAAATCCGAATTTGCCATCAGCGTGTCTTTATCGACGCAGCGGACACCGGCTCCATCGGCGCGTTCCTGCGTCAGGTTCGGGCTCCAGGCGGCGACATCCATCTCGAACGCCTGGCCGATGCGCGCCACCGGCGTGCCCAATTTTCCAAGGCCGATGATGCCCAGCACTTTGCCGGCCAGCCCGACGCCCACCGTCTCCTGCCAGCGGCCCTCGCGCACGTTCAAGTCTTCCTTCGGTATCTGGCGGGCGAGCGACAGGATCAGACCCCAGGTCAGCTCCGGCGTGGCGGCGCTACGCATTTCCGTGCCGCACATATCGATGCCCAGTTCCCGCGCCCCATCCATGTCGGTGGATCGGTTGTACATGCCGCTGGTGGTCATCAGCTTCAGGTTCGGCAGACGCTCCAAAAGCGTGCGCGGAAACGGCGTCCGTTCCCGGTTGAGGACCAGAATATGAAATTCGGCCAGGCGCTCGGCGATGGCGTCTTCGTCGAAAAGATGATCGGTAAACACGGTTACCTCGACCTCGCCGGCCAGGCTCTGCCAGTCGCCATATTGCAAACCAACATTTTGGTAATCGTCCAGAATCGCGGCTTTGTACATTTGCATCGGGTCCTTATTGGTTTCGCTCAATCTTCGTAAGGCTCGTCCTCGCCGTCGATGTCCAAACCATCGGTTTCGAGAACCGGCACCCGATAGCTTTCATCGAGCCAGCGGCCGAGATCCAGCTGCTTGCACCGTTTCGAGCAAAAGGGACTGTTGTCCTCCTCGGCGGGATGGCCGCACATGGGACATTTCCTGTTTTTCCCGGGCTCGGGCCGGCGTGCCGTTGCCATTGATTGCACTCCCCTTTTATCCGGCGGCGATCTTATATTATCCCCGGTAACCCAGCCCCTGCAACAGGCGCACGGTTTCATAAATCGGCAGTCCGACCACATTCGAATAGGAGCCGCGCAGCTGGGCGACGAAGCGGGCGGCGTAGCCTTGGATGGCGTAGGCGCCGGCCTTGCCCTGCCATTCACCGGTGGCCAGATAGGCTTCGATATCGTTCCGGCCAAGGCGCTGGAAGGTGACCGAGGTTTCCACCAGGCGGGCGGCGCGGCGGCCATCGGGGGCGATGACGCTGACCCCGCCCAGCACCCGGTGGCGGCGGCCCGACAATAGTTTGAGAAACTTGCCGGCAGCCTCGGCGTCTTCGGCCTTGCCGAGGACGCGGCGGCCGGCGACGACAACCGTGTCGGCGCCGATGACGAACGCGCCCGGATTGCCGGCGGCCACATGGGCGGCCTTGGCATCGGCGAGGCGCGCGGCAAGGGCGCCCGCCGCTTCATCTTTTAGCGGCGTTTCGTCAATTTCGGCGGGAAGGATGTGATCGGGTTCGATCGATACCTGGCGCAGCAAACTTAAGCGGCGCGGCGATGCCGAGGCGAGAACCAAAACCGATGCATGAGTTTCGGGCATGGACCCCGTGTCCGTCGGCAACCAGCAAAATTATTTGAAGCGGAAGGTGATGCGGCCTTTGGAAAGATCGTAAGGCGTCATTTCAACATTGACCCGATCACCGGCGAGAACGCGAATTCTGTGTTTTCTCATTTTTCCCGCCGTGTGGGCGAGAATCTCATGTTCGTTGTCGAGCACCACGCGGAACATTGCATTGGGCAGCAGTTCCGTGACCGTGCCGGAAAATTCCATCAATTCTTCTTTTGCCATTGGCTATCCTTTATCGCGTCAAAACTGGTGGAAACTGGTCCGAAGGGGTTGCCGGGTCAAGAGATTTTTCCAAAAAAACGGCTTTATTTCTTGCCGTTTTCGGGCGGAAATCTTGCATCGATCCGGTGCTTGAGCTCGTCGCGCACTTCGCGGAAAACATTGAGCCGCGCTTCGCGGGTGCCGGTGGCCGCCGAAGGATCGGGGATCGGCCAATAGTCCACCTCGCAGGACATCCAACTGGTCAGCTGGCGGGCGCCGCGTTCGGCTTCGCCCGACAGGGCGATCACCACATCGAAAGAGCTGTCCACCAAGGTCTCGAACGTCTTCGCCTTGTGGTTTGAGATATCGATGCCGATCTCGGCCAAAACCTCGACCGCAAAGCCGTTGACCTCGGCGCTCTCGGCGCCGGCGGAATCCACATAGATGCGGGCGCCGTGGGAGGCTTTCAGCAATCCCTCGGCCATCGGCGAGCGCACCGAATTCAGGGTGCAGGCAAACAAGACGGCGGCGGGAAGTATGGTCATCGCCTTCTACCGCAAATTCAACACGCAAATCAGCGTAAACAGCTGGCGCGCGGTGTTGGTATCGATTTCCACGTCCGCCGCCAGCCGGTCGCGGAGCAGCGCGGCGCCCTCGTTGTGGAGACCGCGCCGGCCCATATCGATGGCCTCAATTTTCGCCGGCGAAGCGGTTTTGACGGCATCGTAATAGCTTTCGCAGACCAAGAAGTAATCGCGAATGACCGAGCGGAATACGGATCCGGGCAAGGTGAAGCTTTTGAGGGTTGCGCCGTCTTCGCCGCGGACATCAAAATGCAGCCGATTTTCGGCAGCCCCCAGATGCAGCACGAACGGTCCCAGGGTTCCGTCCACCGGCGCGAAGCTATTGTCTTCCAGGAGATCGAATATGGCGATGCGCCTGTCCTGGCTGAATTCCGGCCGCTCCAAGGGCTGAGCGTCACCGCCCAGCTTGACGTCGATGATGCGCTGCGTCTCCATGCGCCTCAATCCCGATCGGCGCGGCCGAGGCGAAGCGATACCGACAGGGCGTGGGCGTGCAATCCCTCGGCCTCGGCCAGGCGCACCGCGGCCGGGCCGATGGCATCAATCGATGCCGCCCCGGCGCCGATTAACGAGGTCCGCTTCATGAAATCCCATACGCCGAGGCCGGAGGAAAAGCGCGCGCTGCGCATCGTGGGCAGCACGTGATTGGGTCCGGCCAGATAATCGCCCAAGGCTTCCGGCGTATAGCGGCCAAGGAAGACCGAGCCGGCGTGCGCGATCTTCTCGAACAATGCTTCCGCGCCGTCCATGGCCAGCTCCAGATGCTCCGGCGCGATAGCGTCGATGAGCGCTGCCGCCTCGTTCAAATCGGGCACCAGGATGACCGCGCCGTGCCGGTCCCAGCTGGCCCCGGCAATATCTTTTCTGGGCAGTGTTTTGAGCAATGCCTGAATGCGTTCCAAAACCTTTTCGGCAAAGCCTTCGTCGTCGGTGATCAGAATGGCTTGCGCGGCGATATCGTGTTCCGCCTGGGACAACAGATCGGCGGCAATCCAATCGGCATCATTTTTACCATCGGCGACCACCAAAATCTCCGACGGCCCGGCGATCATATCGATGCCGACGACACCAAATAACTGGCGCTTGGCCTCGGCCACATAGGCGTTGCCGGGGCCGACGATTTTATCGACGGCGGCGATGGTTTCGGTGCCGAGCGCCAGGGCGGCGATCGCCTGGGCGCCGCCGACCCGGTAAATTTCGTCGACGCCGGCAATATCCGCGGCCGCCAGGACCAAAGGATTAAAATCACCGCCCGGGGCCGGCGCGGTCATCACCAGGCGCGCCACGCCAGCCACCTTGGCCGGCACCGCGTTCATCAAGACCGACGACGGATAGGCTGCGGTGCCGCCGGGCACATACATGCCGGCCGCCTTGATGGCACGCCAGCGATAGCCTAAGCGCACACCGGCGGCGTCCGTATAGTCCAAATCTTGCGGCGTTTGGCGGGCGTGGAAGGCACCGATGCGATCCGCCGCCAATTCCAGCGCCTGGATGTCGGCATCGCTGCAATGGTTGCGCGCGGCGGCGATCTCTTCGGCACTGACGCGCATATTGCCTTCGTTCAGATCGAAGCCATCGAAGCGGCGGGTCAGCGCATAAAGGGCCGCGTCGCCGTCGGCGCGCACCTCGGCGATGATAGCGGCGGCGGCGGCGGCAACGTCTTCATCATTGCCCCGCTTGGCACCCAGGAATTGCGCGAATTCCGTCTCGAATGCGGGATCGCCGAGGCTAATCCTGACCGGCATCGACCGCTTCCCGGACCCGCTCGATCCAGCCGCTGATCTCTTCGCCCCGGGTCTTGAAGGCCGTCCGGTTGACCGCCAGGCGCGAGGTGATCTTGGCGATCTCCTCGACCTCGACCAAACCGTTGGCTTTCAAGGTGTCGCCGGTGGAGGTCAGATCGACAATGCGCTGGCACAAACCCATGGCCGGCGCGATCTCGATGGCGCCGTTCAGTTTGACGCATTCGGCGTGCACGCCGCGCGCCGCGAAATGGCGGCGGGTGATTTCCGGGTATTTGGTGGCGATACGGATATGGCTCCAGCGGCGGGGATCATCGCCGGGGGCAAGCTCTTCGGGCTCGGCAACGATCATGCGGCAGGCGCCAACGCCTAGATCGAGGGGCGCATAGATTTCCCTTGAATCGAATTCCATCAGAACGTCGAGCCCGGCGATGCCCATATTGGCGGCGCCAAAGGCGATCAGCGTGGCGATATCGAAGGAGCGCACGCGCACAATATCCAGCGACGGATCGGCAGTGGAAAAGCTCAGTTGCCGGGCGCTATTGTCCCAGAAACTGTCTTCGGGCTCGATGCCGGCGCGCTGCATCAACGGCATAACGTCGTCTAAGATGCGGCCGCGCGGCACGGCAAATATCAATTTGTCGTTCGATAACATAGGTCTGCTCCGGTGAAGGCGCGCATTATTAGAGGGTTTTTCCAATTCTGGCCAGAAAAGATTGCCCAGAGCGGTTCCGGATGAAAATCACCCCGGTCAAATGGTTCATTTTCATCTGGAACCGCCCTAGTCCTGCAAGCGCTCGATCTCCGCGCCGCAGCCGGTGAGTTTTTCTTCAATGCGCTCGTAGCCCCGGTCCAGATGGTAGACCCGGTTGACAATGGTCTCGCCCTCGGCGGCGAGGCCGGCCAGGATCAGCGAAACCGAGGCCCGCAAATCGGTCGCCATCAATTCGGCGCCGGACAATCTGGGCACCCCCCGGACAATGGCCGAGGCCCCGTGCACATTGATGTCGGCGCCCATGCGGCACAATTCCGGCACATGCATGAAGCGGTTTTCGAATATGGACTCGGTGATCATCGAGGCACCCTCGGAGACCGCCATCAGGGTCATGATCTGCGCCTGCATGTCGGTGGGAAAGCCGGGAAACGGCTCGGTCATCACATCGACGCCGCGAATGGCGCTGCCCGTCCGGCGCACCGCTACGCCGCCGCTGGTCTTGGTAATCTCGGCGCCGGAGCGGGCGAGGATATCGGCGAGCGCGTCCATGGTTTCGAAATCGGCGCCGTCCAGCTGCAGATCACCGCCGGTGATGGCGGCGGCGACCGCATAGGTGCCCGCTTCGATGCGATCGGGGATCACCCGGTAGCTGGCGCCGTGCAATTCCTCGGCGCCCTGGATGCGCAAGGTATCGGTGCCGATGCCTTCGATGGCGGCGCCCATGGCCACCAAACAGCGGGCCAAATCGGCGACCTCGGGTTCCCGCGCCGCGTTGGCGATCTGGGTTTCGCCCTTGGCCAAAACCGCCGCCATCAAAAGATTTTCGGTGGCGCCCACGGAAACGGAAGGAAACAAAATATGGCCGCCAACCAGGCCGCCGGGCGCGCGGGCATGGATATAGCCTTCTTCCAATTCGATCTCGGCGCCGAGGCTGCGCAGCCCGTCCAGGTGCAGATCCACGGGCCGCGTGCCGATGGCGCAACCGCCCGGCAGCGACACCCGCGCCTCGCCCCAGCGCGCCAGCAGCGGGCCCAGCACCAGCACCGAGGCGCGCATGCGGCGCACCAGATCATAGGGCGCGGTCTTGTCGCCGGGCTCGGCCGCCGTCAAATCGAACACCCGGCCCGAATGGCCGCCCGGCGCATCGCCGTTCATGCCCACCTGGACGCCCAGTTCGGCGAGCAGATTGGCCATGGTGGCGATGTCGGCCAGATGCGGCAAATTGGCCAGCGACAAGGTCTCGCCGGTCAGCAACGAGGCCGCCATCAACGGCAAAGCGGCGTTCTTGGAGCCGCCGATGGCGATGCGCCCGCGCAAAGCCTGGCCGCCCCGGATGCGGATGCGGTCCATCAGCTTGTTCCCCCGCCGCTTTTTTCGCCGGGCGCGCTGGGCGCGCCGCCGCTGCCTTTGCGCCGCTTCAGATTGGCGCGCAAGGCTTCGGCCAGGCGCGCGTCCCGCTGCCGGCGCTTGGCGGCGTTTTTTTCCGACAGCGCCGGAGGATTTTTGGATTTGGGCTCGCTCATAGGTTTGTATCGATCAGCATGGCGGTTACATTGGGGCGAAATTCTGACAAAAATTTGTCGCCGACACCTTGTCGCAACCGCCCCCCTGCCCGGTCAAGGCGTAAATTCCGTGGCGGCTGCATGTGGTGCGACATCTCTTTGACCCCCCTTACGGTTATGACTGTTTATGACGGTTTATGACGCTTTGTTACGGTTTTCATGGGCAATGGACCGGCCGCAGGTCGGCGCGGGCGGCCCGGTTACCGGAAAGTCCAATTCACAATGTTCAAGAGTACCGGAATTACATAGTCCGTGCGTGATGGATTGCAAGTCCCGGCGATACCTTTCAGCGTCATATTTATCGTGCCTTGGGGGAGCCGGAAAGAAACCAACAGAATATCAAGGGTGGATGGCCGTTGAATGATGATAGGGCTAAAGCGGCAAGTGGCTTTGCAATTGGTATGAAAGCAACGATTGAAGGTATTAGATCTAACGGCCCAGACTAAAAAACCTGATTTGGAAATCTAATTTCATACTCAGCCGGTATGCCCAACCATTCCAATGCCTTGGACAATTCCCGAAACGGATGTCTTTCGACTGATTTTGACAGGCGTGTGGATACCGACCAACGGTGCACAGCACCAAAATCCTTCGCCGATCCAACTATCCAAGCAAGACGGCATGTTCCCAATAGCAAGTCCATTTTTTCCGCTTGTCGCCGCGACTCATATAAATAGGAATTATCACTAAATCGTTTTGGCAGAGGGGTTTGGGTTGCATCCCGTAAAATGTTCATACCCATTCGATACTCGGGATTACCGAGAACTTCATTGGTCACGTTGATACCATCATTTTGTTGAAATTCATCAAAGTGTTGGATGAAGATGCAGTTAACCTTTGCATCCAAATAGAACCTGTAAGGCATACGCTCGCCCTCCAAAGAAAGCGCGCAATCTAGTGATAACGCACCCACAGACTATAACGCCTGCGTCCGCAATGATCTAGGCTGTGTGAAATCGTTTCAGGGCTGACGGTTTCAACCCTTCGCGCATAGCGCCGATGGCGCAATTCCAACGAACTTGCCAAGCTATAAATTGCGGTTTAGATAGTGCCAACGTGCCGCCGTAGCTCAGGGGTAGAGCGCGCCCTTGGTAAGGGCGAGGTCGAGTGTTCAATTCACTCCGGCGGCACCATTTTCTTTTCCATAAAACTCCGCAATCCTGTGCTATAATGGGCGCAAATGTTGACCGGATTGATAGATAATTTTCCCTTCAAGCCGCTGGCGCCCCTAGCCGTCCTGGCCCTCGCTGCTTGCGCGCAAGTCGCCGCCCCGCCCGCCAAGACGGAGCGGCCCCCGGTCCACGAGCTGGCCCGCCATGTGGACGACCATGCCCATCATGACGACGAGTTGCTGGTGCTCGATCCGCCCCACGACTATATCGAAAGCTTGCCCGAACTGGGCCTTTCGATCATCGATGTCACCCATTTGGATGGCATGGATTTGATGCTCTACCATTTGCGCATCGTCGATGACGCGCATCCGTTTCACGCCCGCCACGCGCACCTGGAACGGCACCCCGAAGTGATCGCCGACGTGCACCATCATTTCGAGCAGCACGCCACGCGCAAACGCAAACGCAGAGCCAAACCCAAAGCCAACCGCGGCTACACCAGCCGCAAAGCAAGCCAATGGGGCGTCCCGGCCCAAGGCTGCGGGCGCGGCATCCATATGGGCATCGTCGATGGCGGCGTCGATACCGGCCATGCCGCCTTCAAGGGGCGCGATGTCACCTTCCGCGCCTTCCACCGCAAAGGCGAAAAGGTTGCCGCCAATAACCATGGCACGGCGGTGGCCTCGATGCTGGTGGGCGGCAGCAGTTGGGGCAGCCTATTGCCGGAAGCCAAATTGAGCGCCGCCGGCGTCTTTCACAAGAACCGTAAGGGCAAACCCAGGGCCAGCGCCAATAGCATCCTGCAGGCGGTCAACTGGCTGATCAAACAGAAGGTCCAGATCATCAATTTCTCCATCGGCGGTTCCAAAAACCGGCTGATGGAACGGGCCATAAAGAAGGCCGACGAGCTCGGCATCGTGTTGATCGCGTCCGCCGGCAATAACGGGCCGTACACCAAAAAGAAAAGCTATCCCGCCGCCTATAAACCGGTGATCGCGATCGCCGCGTCCGATCCGTTCGACCGGGTGGCGCGCTTTTCGTCGGCCGGCGATTATGTGGAATTCACCACCCCCGGCGTCAGAATCTGGACCGCGGTTCCGGGCGGCGGCAAGAATATGTCCGGCACCTCGTTCTCGTCGCCCATTTTCGCCGGCTTCACGGCGGCGGCAATGCAGTATCAAGGCCTCGCCGGCACCGAAACCATCCGCGCCCATTTTCGCAAAAGCGTCAAGCCGCGCGGCAAAAAGAAATGGGACAAATATTCCGGCTGGGGTTACGTGCGCCCCGCCTCGCCCTGCTGAGCGGGCCACTGCCCCGCCACGGCTACGCCGCCGGTGCCGGCGCGCCCCCCCAGTGGCGCTGGCGAAGTGCAATGAACAACCCGGCTGCAAATCCGGCGATATTCACGATCAGCCATACATTGTTGCCGGTCGGCGACGGGATCAGCGCCAGCCCTGAAAGAATGAGAATGCCCTGGCTTAGCCGGCCCATGCCCCGGAACCAATAGCCGGCAAAGCCCGCCGCCAGATAGACAACGCCGATAATCGCCGAGGCGATGGCGAGGGTTATATCCAACGGCTCGCCGATCAGCAGCAATTCGGGATGGTAGACAAACATGAACGGAATGACGTAGGCAACGATGCCGAGGCGCACGCCGGACCAGCCGGCCTCCCAGAAATTGCACTTGGCGATGGTCGCCGCGGCGAACGTGGCGATACACATGGGCGGCGTGATCATCGACAGCATGCCGAAGTAAAACAGGAACAGATGCGCGGCCAGCTCGGGCACGCCGAACTCCACCAGCGACGGCGCCACCAATATGGCTAACAATATATAGATGACCGCCGTCGGCATACCCATGCCGAGAACAATGGAAAGCGCCGCCGTCATCAGCAATAACAGGAGCAGACTGTCGGCCGCGATGGTCACCAGGATCAACGACATGCCGAACGCCAGCCCCGATACCTGTAGCGCGCCGATGATCAAGCCGGCGACCGCCGTGATGGCCAAAAGATCGAGCACCGTTTGGCCGGTTTCCACCATGGCGATCCAAACTTTGCGCAAACTTGGCCGCGTCGCCGGGTTGAACATGCCAATGATCAGCGCCGCGAACACCGCCGCCATGGCCGAACGCGATGGTTGCCATGCGAGGCCGATCAGGGTGTAAATCAAAATCGCAAACGGCACCACGAACACCCAGCCCTGGCGCATCACATCCCACAATCGGGGCAGCCGCTCCGCCGGCATGCCAACCAGGCCGGTCTTGGCGGCTTCCAGATCCACCTGCATGAACAAAGCCAGGTAATAGAGAACGGCCGGAAACAGCGCCGCAATAATGACGTTCGAATAGGCAACGCCGATCCAGTCGGCGATCAAAAACGCGGTAATGCCCATGACCGGCGGCATGATCTGGCCGCCGGTGGAGGCCACCGCCTCGATGGCGGCGGCGACGTGGGGCTTGTAGCCCGAATTGGTCATCATCGGGATGGTGATCGGGCCGTCCATGACCACGTTGGAAACGACGCTGCCCGATATGGTGCCGAACAGGCTTGAGGCGCCCACCGCGACCTTGGCCGGGCCGCCCCGGTAGCGGCCCATGGTGGCCAGCGCCGCGCCGGTCAGGAACTTGTCGGCGTTCATGGCGTAAAGGATGCGGCCAAACAGAATAAAGGCGATGATGATGGTCGACATCACCGTGAGCGGCAGCCCCAAAATGGCGTTGGTATCCAAATAAAAATAAGCGCCGAGGCGGGCCCAGCCGGTGCTCGGCGCGAACAGAACGCCGGGGAAGATGTGGCTGAACTTGGCGTAGAATATGAATATCAGCGCCAGCCAGATGAGCACCCAGCCGACCAGCCGGCGGGTGGCCTCCAAAACCAGGACCACCGACACCGCGCCGAGCGCCCAGCGGTCCGGCGTGGTCGCCGCGATTTCTTCGATCAATGTGGGATAGTTCAAAACAATATGGCCGGTGGCGATGATCGAGAGCGCCACCAAAATCCAATCGTACCAGGGAACGCCGCGCCCATCGGCCTCGCCTTTGCGCGCCTTGACGGCCAGGAACACGGTTGTCAGCCCGACGCCGAGCATGAGGGCGAGGTATTGTTCGCGAAACACCGCAAGCCCCAGCATATGCTGGACCTGAACCGCCCACAGAACGCCGATCAGGGTAATCAGGAAATAGAGAAACTTGATGACCGCTTGCAGCGCCCCTGGGTGGGCGCGGTACTTACTGACATCTTCGCTGCCGTCTTCGGTCACGCGCATCCCCCAGCAAGGCCGATCGCCGCCATTGGCGGCGGCGCTTGCCTTTGCTTTTGTATGTTGGGTAGGATCGTAATGCATGACACGGCGGCGGCAAAGCTTGAAAAGAAACCGAACTTGCCGGCCTGTCTGAACTGTTTGAAACCCCTTTGGGAGGAGTTGCTATGATAAAATCTCGTTCGAGCCGGAAAAATACCCGACGCGTTGGCGCCTTGGCGGCGGTTGCGGTTGCCGTTCTTGTGGCGGCGCCCGCCTTTGCGCAAACGGTTGTCTACGGCACCGACCGCATCGGCTCCATCGTCAATGCCACCGGCGGCTCCATCGGCAAGCTGATCAGCCAACGCTCGGCCCTGACCGTGCGGGTGCGCGCCTTTGCCGGTCCGGAAGCCTGGATACCGGAGCTTGATACCGGGCGCATTCACTTCGGCTCCCACTTCGCGGCCAGTTTCTTCGGCGCCTTCAACCACATCAATTCCAAGCTGCACACCAAGAACCTGCGCCTGGTCCGCTCGTCCAAGGGTGCCTCCTTGCTGGGCTTCATGGTGCGCAAGGATTCCGACATCAAGACCGTGGCCGATCTCAAGGGCAAGCGGGTGACGTCCGGCTATGGCGGCCAGCCGGTGATCCGGGTGATGACCGCATCGACCCTCGCGGCCTATGGCTTGTCTTATGACGATGTCAAAAAAGTGCCCACCGTCGCCGTCGTCGGCGGCGTGCAGGCGATTGTCGATGGCCGCGCCGACGCCGCCTGGGCAAGCCCGATGATGCCGCAAGCGCGGCAAGCCAACGCCAAGGTCGGCATCCGCTTCATCCCCTTGAACGCTATGACCGATGCTCAGCTCGCCAAGGTGCGCGAGGTTTCGAAAATGCCGTTCCTCTATGCCGCCAAGTTCCGGGGCAACATGCCGTATTTCCCGAAGGGCACCCGGATGCTGACCCAGGAGATGTATTTGGCCACCTCCAAGCACACCAGCGATGCGACGGTACGCGCCGCCGCCGAGGCCATGTGGAACAACGTCGCCGAATTGCGCAAGGGCCACCGCGCCCTTCTTGGTTTCATCAACCCGGCGTCGGTGTCGCTGCTCGCCCAGCTGCCGTACCATCCGGCGGCCATCGCCTTCTATAAGGAAAAGGGCCTCTGGTCGGCGAAGGCCGACGCCATGCAGGCGCGCCTATTGAAGAAGGCCATGTAGCCGAGGCAATCCGAAATTGGTCGCCGCGGAGAAACCCGCGGCGATTTTTTTTGCCGCCGCGCAAACGGCGCCGCGATGATTGCACTGGCGGCAACTTCTTTTAGAATAGCCGGCAATTAGAGGCGCCAGGGGAGGATCATGGCGGACCGGGAGGTTAAGCGCAGGCTCGCAGCCATTCTTGCCGCGGATGTGGCCGGCTATACGCGTCTTATGGAGGAAGACTCCGAAGGCACCGTGGCCGCCTGGCAGGATGCCCGCGAAGACGTCATCAAACCAAACGTGGAAAGCTATTCCGGCAAAATCGTCAAGCTCACCGGCGATGGTTTTCTTGTGGAATTCGCCACCGTCCAGGACGCGGTCAATTGCGCTATCGCCATGCAATCGGGGCTGGTGTCTTCAAGCCTCGATTTCCGCTTCGGCATCAATCTCGGCGACATTATCGATGATGGCGAGGATATCCATGGCGAGGGCGTCAATGTAGCCGCGCGCCTGGAAGGCCTGGCCGAGCCCGGCGGAATCTGCATATCGGGCGATGTCTACAATCAGGTGCGCAACCGCATCGAAGCCACCTTTGAGGATATGGGCGAGCAGACCGTCAAGAACGTTTCGGCGCCGGTGCAGGCCTACGCGGTTCTCTCCCCCGATGCCGAAGGGCTGGCCAAGCAGGCGATTATTCTTCAGCGCCCGGCGGTGGCGGTGCTGCCGTTCGATAATATGTCCGGCGACGAGGATCAAGAATATTTCGTGGACGGGCTGACCGAAGACATTATTACTGCCCTCGCCGCCTGGCGTTCGTTCCCGGTAATCGGGCGCAATTCCACCTTTACCTTCAAGAACCGGGCCGTGAAGGCGCAAGATGTGGCCGCCGAATTGGGCGCCCGCTATATCCTCGAAGGCAGCGTGCGCAAGGCGGGCGGCCGGGTACGCATAACAGCGCAGCTTCTCGACGCCGAAACCGGGCATCATGTCTGGGCCGAGCGCTATGACGAAGAGCTGATCGATGTCTTTGATCTGCAGGACAAAATAACCCAGCAGATCGTCGCCCAGGTGGCGCCGGAAATGGCCCGCGCCGAGCTGCAGAAATCCGAGATCAAGCCGCCCGCCAATCTGGACGCCTGGGACTACTACTTGAGGGGCACCGCCCATTTGAATTCCTTCACGCCCGAAGCCGGCGCCAAGGCTCAGGAAATGTTTCACCGGGCCATCGAGCTCGATCCCACTTACGCCATCGCCCATGCGCGCCTCGCCGTCGCCTATCACCGGGATATGTTGCTCGGTTTGGCATAAAACCACGAGGTCATGGCCGCCAAAATGATGGAGGCGGGGGAAACGGCGGTGCGCCTCGATCCCGATAATTCCGTTTCCCACAACTATTTGAGCCTGGCGCTGACCTGGGCCCACGACCACGAACAGGCCATATTGGAATCGCAACAGGCGTTCCGGCTCAACCCGGCCGATCCCCGCTCCAATTTTTCGCAAGGGACGGTTTTGTCGGCGGCGGGGCGGTCCGCCGAAGCAATTCCCTATATGGAGAGCGCCATAAAGCTCAGCCCCCTCGATCCCATGGTGACCTTGTATACACAGCAGTTGGCCATTTGCTACTTTGCCGCCAAACGCTTTGAAGACGCCGTGGCCTCGGCGCGGCCCTTGCTGCAAAAATCCGGTCACCTCGCCGAAGCCTTGGTCAATACGGTGCGGTTGGTGCTCATATCATCCTATGGCCATCTCGGGCGCACCGGCGAGGCCCGGGGCATCTATGAAAAGGCCGACGCCGCCGATCTTCGGGTTGAAGCCTGCGAAGGCTTCTCCCAGTTTGCCATCCAGAATAATGCGAACCTAAAGGATCTTCTGTTCGAGGGATTGGAACTGGCGGGCGTGCCGGAATACCAGGCCGCCGCACCGGACGCGGCGGCCCCGCCAGCCGACAAACCCTCCATCGCCGTCTTGCCATTCGACAATATTTCCGGCGATCCGGAGCAGGAATAATTCTCAGATGGTATTACAGAGGACATCATTACCGGGCTAAGCCGGTTTCACTGGTTCTTCGTGATCGCAGGAAACCCAGCTTCACCTATAAGGGCAGCGCCGTTGATGTGACCCAAGTAGCGCGGGAATTGGGCGTTCAGTATGTATTGGAGGGCAGCGTCCGCAAATCCGGCGACAAGGTTCGCATAACGGCGCAGCTCATCGATGCGTCCACCGGCCATCATATATGGGCGGACCGCTACGACCGGAGCCTGGAAGATGTCTTCGCCGTCCAGGACGAGATATCGGAAGCGATCACCACGGCGGTGGCGCCGGCCTTCATCTCCGCCGAGTTTCAACGCGCCGGGCGCAAGGCGCCGGATAATCTGGATGCCTGGGACTACGCCAAAATGGCCCAGCGGTTGAGCCCGCGAGATCCGGTTCAGTCCATGTGGAGTTTCGCCCGCACCGGCGCCGAATTCGGCGCCGGTGATTACGAGGAATCGCTGAAGTGGGCAAAGGTGACCACCGAAGCGATGCCCGATTTCCCGGCGGCATGGCGCTACTACGCGGCCAGCCTGGGCCATCTTGATCGGCTGGAAGAGGCGCGCGAAGCCACGGAAAGATTGCTCGCCACCATGCCCCACGACAATCTTCAACTTGTGCGCCAAGGCCTGCCGTCGGTCCGCGCCGAACGCATGGACCGCTTTGTGGACGGCCTTCGCAAAGCCGGATTGCCGGAAAGCTGAGGTTGCCGATTTCCCCTTGATCGAATGACGCTCGCGCCGCATTCTTCGCAACATGGTCACTTACAAATATAACTCCGCCGACAACCATCTCGATCAGCGCTGGCTGCCGCGCAATTTGTGGCAGGACCGGGTGGCCGCCAAGTTCAAGGAAATGGCGCCCAAGGTGATCGAACAGGACGGCGGCGAATTCTGGACCTGGGAAGGCAAGGTGATGGGCGGGCGCGACGGCGGCACCGCCGATGGCCGCGACAACGAAAAATTGCTCAAGCAGTTCTTTGGCGGCTCCGGCGCCCGCACCCCCGCCGGCTCGCTGCCGCCATGCGATCCCGCATTGCTGCTCGAACATATGGATTTCGGCAACATCTATGGCGTTGTCGGCTTCGGCGGCACCCGCAAATGGCCCATCGACGATATGGAATTGCGCCTGGAAGTGCACCGGGCCTATGCCGATTGGGTGATGGAATTGAACGCCTTTGATCCCGACCGGCTGATGCAATTGCCGGTGCTTCCGGTGTTTGATCCCGCCTCCGTTCCCGGCGAAATCAGGCGGCTGGCTGGCATCGGCTGCAAGGCCGCCGAGTTCGTGCCCTTCGATGCCGCCGAGCCATTGTTCCACGCGGTTTGGGAGCCGGCCTGGGAGGCCTTTGATGAGACCGGCATGGTCATGTGCTCCCACATCGGCGCCGCCGCCGACGCCCCCTACCCGCCCGAAGACCGGGGCGAGCGCATGGCCTATTTCACTTGCGCGCCGTTTTCGGTGGCGCGGCCGATTTCAGACATCGTCTATTCGGGGGCGCTGATGCGCCATCCGGGCTTGAAGGTCCTGTTCGCCGAATGCCGGGCGGGATGGATCCCGTTCCTTAGCTATTGGATGGACCGCCAGGCGGCCGAGCGGCCGGGTATGTTTGAGAACACCGGCCTCGATATGCTGCCGAGCGAATACATGAAGCGGCAAGTGCGGGTCACCTTCGAAGAGGACGAGATTGCCGCCCAGATGCTGACCCACGAAGACAATATCTTGCGCGATATATTGGTCTTTGGCGCCGATTACCCGCACCCGCAAGGCACCTGGCCGGACCCGGCGCCGATCTTCCACAAGATGTTCGAGGGGCTGGGGGCTGAGCTGCGCCACGAGATCGTCTTTGGGCGCATGCAGAAATTCTTCAATATGACCGGCCCGGATGCGAGCCAGATCGCCACCCTGGACGAGATCGCCGAAGACGGCGCCGGGCGCCGCCGGGACCACGCGAGTTTCGAATAATCAGCCCATGAAAGTTTATCTGGATTACGACCAGGAAGGGCTCGACCGGCAATACGAGCATCGCAATTTCGTGCCCGACGCCGATGAAATCCTCGCCTTCCAGGCCGCCGAAAGCAAACGCGTGCGCGACGCCGCCAAGGGCCGCTTTGATGTGGCATACGGCGATGGCGAGGACGAAAAGCTGGATATCTACCTGGCCGAGGGCGATGACCCGGCCCCCATGGTCGTCTTTTTTCACGGCGGCCGCTGGGCCATGGGCTCGAAAAACTCCAACTGCGAAGCCGCCGAAATGTACACCAATAAGGGCGTTCATTTTGTGTCGGTCAATTTCAGCCTGTTGCCGGGCGTGACCATGGACGTGCTCATCGGCCAATGCCGGAACGCCGCCGCCTGGATCTGGCGCAATGCTTCCGATTTCGGCGGCGACGCTGCGCGCATGTTCGTGCACGGCAAATCATCCGGCGCCCATGTGGCCGGCATGATGGCGGTAACCGATTGGAGCATTTATGACGGCTTGCCCGCCGATCTCTTCAAGGGCGGCTTGCTGGTCTCGGGCATGTATGATCTTGAACCGGTGCGCCTGACATTCCGCAACGAGTGGCTGAAGATGGATGAAGCGGCGGCCCTGGCCAACAGCCCGATCCGCCACATCCCGAATAATGGCTGCCCGCTGATCGTCGGCGTCGGCGCCTTGGAGACCGATGAGTTCCGCCGCCAATCCAAGGAATTCGCCGAAGCCTGGAGCGCCGCCGGACTGCAATGCCAATTCGCCGAAATGCCGGACCGCCACCATTTCTCGGTCAACGAGGACATGAACGTTGCGGGCAGCGAACTGACCAAGCCGTTCCTGTCCTGGATGGGCCGTTAAGCAAACCCTCAGTGGGTGTCGAAGACCGCCTGATAGACGGCCACCCGGGCCCGGATGGCATCCAATTCCGCCGCAGTCGGATTGTCCGGGTCCTTGGCCGGCGGGTAGCTGCCGAACTTCAACAAACACGCCATCAACAAGAGCCGCGCCTTGGTGCCGGTGAGGTTAGCCGCCGCGATCTGGAAATCATGGGGATCGGCAAAACCCTCGGCCGAGCCACGCGCCGCCTTGGCCACCGGGATGCCGGAAAACGCCGCCTTCAGCATCACCTTGTGGCGGGCTTGGGACGGCAGCGAGCCATAGGGAACCAGCCCCTCGACCACGAAGCCGGTCAGCTTGCCCATGGCAAGCTTTTGCGCGATGGAGGCGGCGAGGTCTTCTTCGAGCACCCCGTCATCGCCGATCTCGAGGCCCGAATAGCTGCCGTCCTTGGCGATCGAGACAACCGGGATGGCGTCGGGTAATAGCCCGCCATTGGCATCCTTGACCGCCACGCCGGCCAGGACGATGCCGCCATCTGTGATGCGCACCGCCTGCTGCGTAGCCGGCAGTTGCGAGATATTCACCTCGGACTGGTAGGTGTGTTTGAACACCGGCAGATAGGTGAGCGCCATGCGCCCGGTGTGGGAGAACTGCCCGATAATGCCGCCATGGCCGCCGGTGGCCACATAGCCGCCGGGCCGCGCATCGGCCTTGGCAACCTCGCGGGCGGCGAAGATCTGCTGCTCCTGGATGACCACGGTGCCGCAACGGTTGCGGCCCTCTCCGTCCGCCCATTTTTTCGACGCGACGAAGGCGATCGAGTCTACCAGATTCTTCGGCCCGTCGTTGGATATCTGGCCGTTCGGGCGCTGCGCCGCATTGCCGCAGATGGGCTTATCGGTATCGATCAAAAGATTATACCAATAGGCGGTTTCCTCCACTTGCGGGCTCCCTTGCGTCCACATGAAGCCGTCATAATCGCCGCTGTCGGCCAGCGCCTGCATGTCGTTGGTCATCTTGGCCAAAGTCGGGCGCGGTGGCGCCGAGGCCAGATGGTAGGGCTTGTAGGGAAAGAAATCCCGCCCCCGAACTTCCGGCGCAATATCGCCTTCGCCCTTGTCGGTGCGGAGGTTTTCGGCGAGCCCCTTGCGATAGCCGCCCGGCGGCAGACCCCGATAGAAATCCACATCCGCCACCGACGAGATCAGACTGGCGCGGCCATCATCGCCCACCGCCAGGCGGTCAATCTCTTCGAATGAGCGCGAGCCGTCCGGATAGAAACCCTGGCGGGCGCCCGCGTCGGGGGCGCCGGGGGTGGCGCATTCCTCCTCCCACGGGGTTCCATCTTTCTGCAGCGCCATATAGGGCATCGGGTAAAGCCCGTCCTCGGGCTTAAGTTCGATTTCATAGACCGGCTTGTCATCGGCCGATTTGCGTTCGCTGTTGAACGTCCCATCGGCGCCTATAAACCCGTCCGGCGGCCCATATAGTTCGGCCGCATCGGCTTCCAGGGGGTGGGCGGAGAATTGTTCCACATAGACCTTGGCCGGTGCCGCCAGCCGCTGGGCGCGCAAGGCATCGAAAGCCAGGGCTGAGCCACCGGCGTCGGCCATGGGCGCCAATCCGGCCCGCTGCCGCGCTTTGTTGGAGGTAACCAAAGGCGGCGAGTTTTGAATGGTGGCGGTGGGCCCCGCCAGATGGGCGATGCGTGGCTTATCGGTCATAATTTTCTCTCCCTGACTTTGCAACTTTGAAATTATAGGCACGATTTTCGCGCGTGCCGGCCACCCGTATCAACAGAAATCTGAAGGAAGTCCCGAAAATACATGATTATACGTATTTACCCTAATTTATACTTTTATATTTTATCGTTTACCTCTATAAGGAATTTGCTGGCATTGGGTAACGCCCGATCTTTGTGCATTCTGGAACCTGGCAATTTAAGGTAGCGGCAATCATGGCCGAAGAAACCGAAGTAACGTTTGTCGAGTTTGCCAACGCCGGCAACAAATTCGAAACCGAAATCGAAGTTTTCAACAAGCTGACCATCCAGGACTGGTCCGGCATGTTCAAGCTGGGCGAGCGCCAATATATCCTCCCCAAAACAAAGATTTTGAGCGCCGGCGATAGCAACCAGACCCTCTATTTTCTGATCGATGGGCAGGTCCGTATCGAGCGCCGCACCGATGAGGCCGTCACCGTGCTCGCCAATTTGCCGAGCGGCTGCATCTTCGGCGAAATGTCGTTTCTGGACGGCGAAGCGGTCAGCGCCGATGTCATCACCACCAGCCTGGTCGAGGTGCTGAAGTTCGACAAGGCCGACCTGGATGAATTGGTGAAGGCCGACCAATCGTTCGGATTGCGCTTTTTCCAGTCCCTGGCCCTGACCCTGTCCCGGCGCCTCAGAGCCACCAACGCCTTGGTGGGCGATACCGGCAATTTAAGCCTCTAGCTCAGCACATTGCGGTAACAATGATTAGTTTTGCCGGGCGCGCCGATCGCGTCTATATTCGCGGCTTGCGCAAATGACGTGAGGATCCCGGCGATGCAAAATCTTCAGGTTCTGGAAAATCTCTGGTATGTGGCGGCGCTCACGGACGAGCTGACCGGCAAGCCCCTGGCGCGCACCATTTGCGGCCTGCCGATGGTGCTCTATCGGGGCGAAACCGGCGCGCCCGCCGCCCTCGAAGACCGCTGCCCGCACCGCCAAGCGCCGCTCTCCATGGGCAATGTGATCGGCGATGCCATCCAGTGCGACTATCACGGCTTCGTGTTCGACGGAACCGGCGCCTGCACCCATATTCCGCGCCAGGACAAGGTGCCCGCCAGCATGAACATCCGCGCCTTCATCGTTGTCGAGCGCTGGGGCTTCGTCTGGCTATGGTGGGGCGATCAGGCAAAGGCCGACGACAGTACTATTCCGCAACTTCCCTGGACCGAGGACGCGCAGCGGCGGACCCAATATTTTTACTTCTATGTCAAATCCAATCACCAGCTTATGGCCGACAATCTCCTGGACATTTCGCACGTGGATTTTCTGCACAAACATTCCATCGCATCCAAAATCGGCGATACCGAGAAACAGACCGAGGCACCCAAGGTGACATTTGAGACCAAAACCGAGGGCAATACCGTCACCACCATACGCAAAGTTCACAATACGTTTTTGGCCGGCCAGACCGCCAAGTGGCACGGCTCGGAAGGGCCGGTCACACGCGTCTCCACGGGCCGCTGGGAGCCACCCAATTGCTGCATATTGAAACTACAATTCGCCGAACCGGACGGCGCCATCAACGAGACCATCTCGTTGGATCACATCATGACGCCGGAGACCGCCAGCACCTGCCATTACTTCATGGATTGGACCTGGGATTTCGGCGGCCCCGACGGCTATCCCACCCACGCCGATGTGGACGCTGAGCAGCGCGCGCTGATCGACGTCGATGACATTCCCATGGTCGAGGCCCAGCAGCGCACCATCGAGGCGTTCGGTGCGCGCGCCCGCGACGTTCCGGTAAAACAAGACCTGCACGTCTCCTCGGTACACCGGGTGCTCAAGCGCATGTACGAAGACGCCGGCATGACCGCCGCCGCCGAGGTCACCCGCATGGCCGCCGAATAGGCTTCAAGCCTGCAAGAGCCGCTTGATCCCGGGCCAGGCCTTGGCGCCCTCTTCGCGGTGCTGGGGTTTTTCCGGGTTGGGGGTAGCCACCGTGCAAGCCGCGTAAGAGCCCCGCGCCCGGATACGCTTCCACCAATCGGTAAGCCGGGGCCGCGCCTGTTGCCACATTTCGGCGCAGGCCAGCTCGTCCAGCCGCTCGAGCAGCGGGCTCATGGCGGTATCGGCGAGGCTGTAGGCATCCCCAGCCAGCCAGTCATTGGATGCGAGGGCGGCCTCCATATCGCCGAGCATTTTATCCAGCCCCTCGAGGGCCAGCGGAAAATCGGGGCTTTCAAAGCCTAAGCCGATGATCCGCCGGCGCCGGTCGCGCAAGCCGGCGTTGGGGGTTCCTTCGATATAGGCTTCCAAGTCTTCCGGCGATTTCTTCAAGATGCCGGGGCGCATGGAAACCGTGTAGGTCAGGGTGCCGATCATCGGCAAACATTCATCGGCCCGCTTCATCCACCACCAGGCGCGCGCCGTGCCGAGCGGACCCGCCGGTTTAAGCGCCGGGCCCTCGAAGGCATCGTCCACATAATTGATGATCACCGAGCTTTCGTTCAAAACGTCGCCGTCATGGATCAGTGTCGGCACCACGCCGTTGGGGTTCAGCTTCAGATAATCCGGCGTCCTCAGATAGGGCCGCTGCACCGCATGTTCGGTATAACCCACGCCCTTTTCGGCGAGCGCCAGGCGCGCCTTGAGCCCGCAGGTAGCGCCGTGGAAATGGTAAAGCTCAAGCATCGCATGGTCTCCTTCGCAGGCCCGGTTGTGGCTATCTTGTCGAACGCATATCATCGCCGCCGATTGCACATATAATTATACTGCTTCGAGGGAATTTATGGCCAGAATTGATGTCGGCGAGATTACGTTGAACGTGGAAGAGGCGGGCGCAGGGCCGGTCTTTATATTCGTTCCCGGGCTGGTCGGATTGCTGAACGCCTGGGCCTACCAGGTTGAACATTTCTCAAACCGCTACCGATGCATCTCCTTCGATCACCGGGGCGCCGGCGACAGCGACAATCCAGCCCTCGATCAATATTCGACCGAGGCCATCGCCGGCGACGTGATCGCCATGATGGACACGCTCGGCATCGAAAAAGCGCACGTGGCCGGCACCTCCACCGGCGGCGCCATTTTGCAGAACCTGGCCATCGATTATCCGGACCGTTTGCGTTGCTGCATCTTTTCCAACACCTGGACCAAGGCCGATGAATATGTGCGCCGGGTGCAGAC
>CAUZTZ010000018.1:0-25006 GCA_963582805.1 Alphaproteobacteria bacterium | reverse complement strand
AAAAGACCCGCGAAGTGGCGGCCTGGAAGCCGGATGTGATCTACCTGAAAGACCAGGGCGGTCTGGTGACCCCGGACCGTATCCGCACGCTGTTGCCGATCATCGTCGAAAACGCCGGCGGCATCCCGGTGGAGGTGCATTCGCACTGCACCACCGGTCTTGCGCCGCTGGTTTATATGGAAGCCTTGGCGCTTGGGGTTCCCACCTTGCATACCGGCATTCCGCCGCTGGCCGAAGGCTCGGCCCAGCCCTCGGTGCTATCGACGGCGCGCAACGCACGCCTCATGGGCCACTCCCATAACCTGGATGAAGCGCTGCTGGCCGATATCGCCCGGCGCTTGACCGCCATCGCCCGGGCGGACGGCATGCCCATCGGCGCGCCCATGCAATACGACCAGGCCCAATATATTCATCAGATACCGGGCGGCGTGATTTCCAATCTGCGCTTCCAGCTGGCCGGCATCGGCATGGACCATCGATTGGACGAGGTGATTACCGAGAGCGTGGCGGTCCGCGCCGATCTCGGCTTCCCGATGATGATCACGCCCCATTCCCAATATATGTGCACCCAGGCGGCCCTCAACGTGGCCACCGGGGAGCGCTACAAATTGGTGCTCGACGAGCTGATCCGCTTTGCGCAAGGGGTTTACGGCGAGGACGCCGGGTATCTGGAAATGGACCCTGATTTGCGCGACAAACTGCTGGCCAATCCGCGCGCCAAGGAGCTGGCGGCAATGAAGACGGTGGCCGCCGAGGAAATGTCGCTGCGCCAAGCGCGGGCCAAGTTCGGCGGCGCCGGCGTCTCCGACGAGGACCTGCTGCTACGCGCCATCATGCAGGGCGACCAGGAAATCGAAGCCATGCGCGGCGCCGGCCCGGCGCGGCAATATCTGGGTGCCGGGCAGCCGCTGGCGCGCTTGATGGCGGCATTGGAAAAGCACAAAAGTGTGCGTTACATCCATGTGAGCCGGGGCGCAGGTGCGCTGACGCTAAGGGGCGCAAGCCGGGCCTGAAAGATTGGCGCGCTATCTTGATCGCGGTAATGCTGATACCATATATGGTAAATACAGGCAGGTTTCTCACCGACCCGGCGAGGAAATATTTGATGAGCTATGGTCCGCCTCTCTGGCGTTGCTGGATGGCCGCGAGTTTGATTTTGGCATCAAACCTGGCGGCGGCGGTTTTTGGCGCGGAGGAGTTGGGCGCGCAATCGGTCCAGATCCGGTTTGGCACGTTCGAGCTGGCGCCCTACGGCTTCCACGACGGCGAGAATTCCAGGCGCGGCATGCTGCGCGACGTTAATGGCGCCATTGCAGCGAAAGCCGGGTTGTCCTCCAACGACGTTGTGATGCCGCTCAAACGGATCAACAAGGAGCTGCAAAAAGGCGTCATCATGTGCGCGAGCTTCATTCCGTCGGCCTGGTCGAGCAAGGCGCTAACCCAGGTCGCCGAAATTTACGCCGATTTCAAATCCGTGGTCATTCCGAGAAAGAGGCTGACGGTATCCCGCCTTGAGGATTTGCACGAACGATCTATCGCCATTCCGCGCGGCGCCTATACCGGATTTCAGATAACCGAAGATGCGAAGATCCGCCGCCACCTGACCAACGGCTATGATCAAAGCGCGCTGCTTTTGAAGGCCGGACGGGTCGACGCCATGGTCGGATCGGACATCGCCGTTTATCACAGCCTGCGCCAAGCCGGGCTTGCCAAATCTGATGCCGGCGCACCGTTCGTGTTTTTAAAATCAACGATCTGGCTGCAATGCCAAAAGAATGTGGACCCGGCCTTGATCGAGAGGCTGCGCGGCGCCGCCAACAGCTTGCGCCGGGATGGCGTGTTCGATCGTTTGCGCATCGCCTATTCCTCCCAGTTCCTGGAGTGACCGGGAATGGCGGACGGCGGCCCCAATCCAGCACCCCGCGTGAGCGTCTCATCGCGGCTGGCGCGGCTACCCCATAACCTGTCGTTCAAGCAGGCCCGCATCGCGGTCATCGTGGCCTTTGCCTTAGGGTTGATATTCAGCCTGTTTCAAATCTATACGGATTTGATCTCGGAGCGCGACCGCACAGCGGTCACTTTCCAGCGCATTTTGCGCGTCGCCAATCCATCCGCCGTCCAGGCGGCTTACGGGCTCGACAATGTCTTGGCGAAAAAAGTAGTCGATGGATTGTTCGAATACAAAGCCGTGTTCGATGCCCGCATTGTCAACAATCACGACGAGGTCATGGCCGCAAGGCGGCGGCCCGAGAAACAAGGGCGATTGAGTTTCATCGCCAAGTTTTTCTTCGGCCCGGCGCAGACTTTTCGCCTGCCCTTGCGGGTGCAAAGAACCCAATTTGACGTCGGCACGCTTTTCATATTGGTCGATACAAATGTTATTGCCGAGAGCTTCTTCGAACGTTCCGGCTTGATTTTGTTGTCGGGATTGTTCCGCAATGTTTTGCTGGCGGTCATCTTGGTTGTCGCGTTTCATTTGATGCTGACCCGGCCCTTGAAACGCATTGCCGAAAATATTCGCCAATACCATTCGGCGGTGACCATCCCTGAACCCCATGAAGACGATGAGTTGGGCGAGGTCATTCAAGCCTACAACGATCAATTCCATCAGCGCGCCGCCACGCAAGAAGAACTGACGCGCCATCAGGATCATTTGCAGGAGCTGGTGGCGGAGCGGACCCGGGAGCTGAACATCGCCAAGGACGCCGCCGAAACGGCGAACCGGTCCAAATCGGAATTCCTGGCCAATATGAGCCACGAGCTGAGAACGCCCCTGAACGCGATCATCGGATTTACCGATGCCATCAAAGAGGAAATCTTCGGCCCCCTGGAAAACGAGCGATACAAAAGCTACATCGACGATATTCAATTGTCGGGCCAGCATTTGTACAAGCTTATCAATGATGTACTGGATGTATCGGTCATCGAGGCCGGCAAGCTGGAACTCCACGACAGCATCCTGCGTTTGGACGATGCCGTCGAAGCATCGATCCATCTGGTACGGAGGAGCGCCGATAATGGCAACGTTCAACTGACCAACGCGGTCGGTAGCGGCGCGCCGGTGGTTCGCGCCGATGAATTGCGAATGAAGCAGGTTCTCGTAAACCTGTTGTCCAACGCGGTGAAGTTCACGCCGCCCGGCGGCAAGGTATCCATCGCCGCGAATTTCGGCGCCGACAAATCCGCGCGCCTGGTCATCACCGATACCGGGATCGGCATGAACGAAGCCGAACTCCGCAAAGCCATGGAGAAGTTCGGCCAGGTCGAGCGCGGCGATTTCATGCAGAGCGGCGAAGGGACCGGGCTGGGCCTGCCCCTGACCCAGGGGCTTGTGGAGGCCCATGGCGGCAAGCTGGAATTCGCCAGCGCGCCCAACCAGGGCACCACGGTCACCGTCCATATTCCGAAAGAGCGGGTTGTGGAGGCGACCGCCGGCCCCGGCCCGGATTGACGCCAGCTACCGTTTGCCGCCTCTTCTAATTCCTCAGCCACACCCGCGCTTGTCCCGCAATGATATAATAACGCAAAACATTTTTTGCGCCTGATGGAAATTAACTCGCTTTAATCGCAATCATAATTTAATATAGAAGTATAAATTGTTATGACTTAACAGGGCATGCTTGGAAACAGGGCTTCGTTCCAGATCTCTTCATTGTTTGCCTGCAACATGGGCATTTCCGTCCCCCAAAAGTAACCGAATGAAAAAATCGCTCGGCGACAATCGGATGACCACCTTGGCGGCGCTGTGGACGGCAATGTTCGTGGTAAACGCGAATATCATCTTGATTCTGCCGTTGCTGCCGTTTCTGCGCTCCGCGTTCAGATTGTCCGACGCCGAGAGCGCAACATTGTTGATTGCCTATCCGGTGCTGGCCTTTGCCGCCAATATTCTGCTCGGCCCGTTCATCGATAAATATGGACCCAGGCGATTTCTGCTGATCGGCAGCATCGGGTGCGCGGCGTCATTCCTGTTGATGGGATTGGCGGAAAATACTTACATGATCATTCTTTGGCGCGCCGCCGCCGGGTTTTTCACGCCCATGATGGGTGCGTCGGTGTTTGCCGCGGTCGCCGATTATTATCCCGAGAAAGAGCGCCCGGTTATTGTCGGCTATATTGCGTCGGCGCCGGCGGTGGCGCCGATGGTGATCATGCCGATGGCCATTCTGGCTGCCGCCGAGTTTTCCTGGCGGGTGCCCTTGTTTGGGCTGGCGGTGGTTTCGTTGGTGGTGGCCGGCGCCGTCTGGATGACTGGCGACGCGAAATATTCACGCCGCGAGCAGCGCAAAATCACACCCAAAATCTATGCCGAGAAATACACGTCCTTCGCCATCAACCGAACGATTCTCTCCGGCCTGTTCTCCTTCATCATCGTCATGATAGCGATCTTTGAATTTATGGCTTTGTATCCCGTTTGGCTTTGGAAGCATGCCGGCGCCTTGGACCAATCAAGCGGCATCAGCATGATATTCCTGATCGGCGGATTATTGGGCATCCTGGGCGCGATGCTGTCGGGTAATCTGGCGAAAAAGTTGGGCGGCACCAAAGGCATCTTGATTGCCGGCAGCTTGGTCACCGGCATTGTTACGCTGTTTGCCGCCGGCGCGTCCGAAACCCTGGTGATCCAGATCGTGGTGTTTTCCATATTCTCGTTTGGGCGGGCGACGATTATGCCCTTGCTGATTTCGAACCTGATGCAGGAGGTGGCGGCAACCGAGCGCGGCAGCATGAATGGATTTATCAACGCCGCCTTCCAGATCGGCGTCGCGGCCGGCAGCCTGATCGGCGAATTATCCTATGCCGGGGATAGCAGCTATTTCCTGACCGCATCGATTTCGGCTGCCTTGTTTGTCCTCGCCGCCGCAATCGTCGCCTTTGAATACCGGCGCACGCAACCAGCTTGATTTTATGGTTACACGTTAATATTGCAGTTTATTTTCCTGCATGAGCCGCTGGTTTATGGCGACCGGAATTCAACGCCAGATTATTCAATTAATATCCGTAATCGCTCCGCGGCAAGGCCCGCCACCGGCATCTCATTGGATGTCAAACAACGCCTTTATATTTAATAATATATTTTTCAATGCGTTAACAAGTTTTGTTTGTTGTACGCATTCGATTTTGGATCGATCGGCAAACAGGCCTGGAAATTCATTTTACAATAATAGATAGTATAATATTTTATTAAATACTTATAGGTATTAATTATATTGCGGGTTATGATGCGGCGTGATATTCGTTTTATCTGAAATATTATATATATAAAAACGCATAATACACGGTAATAGAGTATTTTGATGTCCGGCATCTGTGAGGTTTTATGAACGACGTTAATATGGCAATCGCAGATGCCAAATGTTCCGTGGACCGGGGTGCTTTCTGGCATTCGCCCGGCGAAGCGGCGATCCTGGCCAATATCGCCAGCCAATTCGGCACGCCCACACATGCCCTCGACATGAGCCGTTTGACCGGAAATTACCGCAATTTCAAACGCGAATTTGAGGCCGGCGGATTGGACTGCACCATATTGTATTCGGTCAAAACAAACTATTTGCCGAACCTGGTGCGCGCCTTGAAAGCGCAAGGCTGCGCCGCCGACGTGGTTTCCGGCTACGAGATGGAGCTGGCGCTCGAACTTGGATTTCCGGGCGATCAGATAACTTTCAACGGTCCCCACAAAACGGCGGCGGAATTGGAACGCGCCATCGACGCCGGCGTTTTTATCAATCTCGACAGCACCGATGAAGCCCGCCGTCTGAACAGAATCGCAGAGGATCGTGGCCGGCCAATCGATGTGGGTCTCAGGCTGAACCCGGGCATTGCCATCTACCGGGGCGCCGATCCAACCTACAACGAAATGGCGGAGCGGGCCGCGCTCGAATCGAAATTCGGCTACACGGTTCCGGGCGGCGCCGCGGAAGCCGCGGCGGCGGAAATATCGGCGCTTTCGCACCTCCGGATCACCGGATTTCATTGTCATTTGGGCTCGCAGATCACCGATATGGACGCCTTTGCCCAAGCCCTGGACCGGCTCTTCGCGTTTGCCGGCGGGTTCGCCGGGAACCATCCTTTGGAGCGCATGAATATCGGCGGCGGGTTCGGCGTTGACGGCATTCGGAGAGAGCGGCGGGGACCGCTTCGCGGCCTCCTGGATTTCTATGGCTGCGATAATCTGGATGCGCAAAACGAAGGCTTCGAGCTTCGCGATTTCGCCACGGCGGTAGCATCGTTGCGTGCCCAACATGGTTTGAACGGCGTCCAATTTTATTGCGAGCCCGGGCGCGCCATCGTGTCCGATGCGATGGTGCTGTTGGCAGCGGTATCCAGTGTCAAGGAAACCGGCGGCGTGGGTTGGGTCATCGTCGACGCCGGGCTGAACCTGATGCCGACCATCGCCATGCACGAAGATCACGGCATTCGCGAAGTGGCGCCGTCGGGGGCGCCCAAAACCCTGTTCCGGATTGGCGGACCGCTTTGCTATGAGGGCGACGTTTTGGCGGCGGCCAAGTTGCTGGGCAATGATATCGCCGAGGGCGATCTGATTTTGGTCGAAGATTCCGGCGCCTACACAATATCCAGGGCAACAAACTTCATCCGGCCAAGGGCGGCGGTGGTGGCGCTGGAGGATGGCAAAGCCTCTTTGTGCTGGCGGCGCGAAGAATTTGTCGACGTATTTTCATTCAACGTTTCGCCCGGCCAGCCGGCCATTGGTTCCAGATAGATACAGGGAAACACCAGGTGAATTCCAACGATATAAATAAATCCATATTGGTGCTCTGGTGCGTACCGCGCTCGTCGTCAACGGCGTTTGCAAAGGCCTTCCAGCAACGGGGCGACATGGCGCTCCTGCACGAGCCGTTCTCCGACTGCTACTATTTTTCGGACCAGTCGCGGAGCAACCGGTACGGCGCTTATACCGGGCTCGAAGAACACAATGGCAGGTTTGTCGAAAACGATATCCTCAGCCACCCGGGGCGCGCCTTGTTCGTCAAGGAGCTTGCCTTCCAGGCGGCCCCCTATATCAGCCAGGATTTTTTCGGGCGCGTCTCTCATTCATTTTTGATACGTAGGCCCGAGCAGGTTTATCACTCGCTGATCAAGATCAAGCCCGATTTCACCGAGGAAGAATTTGGATTTACCGCTTTGGCGGACATGTTCGAACGGGTAAAGGAATTCGTGCCGGAAATCCCCTATGTGATCGCCGCTGAAGATTTCTGCGCCCGGCCGAAAATAACTTTAAGGGAATTTTGCGATCATTACGGCCTGGCATTTTTCGCAACCATGCTGCGCTGGAAACCCGGGCCGATCCGCGAATGGATGCCCCACGAAGTGCAAAGCCAGGCCCAATGGCACAAGACGCTGGAGCAAAGCACCGGCATTTTGGCGCAGACCCAACATGTGGCGCCGGTAAGGCCGGAACATCGGGATATGATCGATACCGCGCAGCGGATTTATGAGCGTCTTTTGTTAGAGGGCCGGCCGCGGCCAGAGAGCCTTATGGACGCCTACCAGCCAGCCGCCCAATAAACCTGGATGATGAAAACGAAAGCCAATCGATCGATACAAAGGAGAGCCAGACGTGCCTGCAAAACATAGTCTCTATTTCGACGACGACATCAATCACCTGACCGGTCTTGGGCCTGAAAGACATGGCGTCAAATCGTTCGGCCACGCAATATCCCAACGCACCATGGACGCCTTCGATACGTTGCCCTTGGATAATTATTGCGGCCAGGGCCGAGGCCGGGCAGCCAATGGCAAGCAACGCTACCGCAAATATGATGATCTCCGGTTTTGGTGGGACGGCGAAATGTGGCGCTGTGAATTTCAGCCGCACCGGGTGTTCCTGCAATCGCCCGAGTTCAATATGGCGGTCGGCGGTATTGATCGGATATTGGAGCCTCTGGATATCGATCCAGAGCCGGAGGTGGATGCCATCCTGAAAGCGTTTGAATTCGACACCGCCATCGACTGGCACGTCAAGCTGCACCAGATCCGCGTCATTACGACCGAAGATATTGCCGGCATCACGGTTACCGAGGGTCCGCACCGGGACGGCCAAGACCTGCAAATCGTCGCCGTGTTCCGGCGCCACAATATTGTCGGAGGCGCCAGCCAGTTTCTGCCCACCGGCGGCGGCGAGGTGTTTTTCGAAGAGGTCGTTCCCGAAGGTCATGCGGTTTGCAACGAAGACACCCATATGTGGCACAACGCCACCGATATTATCCAAAAAGACAAGAGCGAAATGGGTTATCGGGATATCTGGATCATGGCGACCAACCGGTGGACGCATCGCACCTATGGCGACGAGTTTGAGGAAACCTCCCACCAGCAGGGGCTCGCCGACTGGGATGTCATCCGGCCCGATGAATCGCCGCAAACCACGGTCCTGGAATAGGACCGCTTGGCGCTTTAGAGATCGAACAGGCGTATCAGATTGCCGCCGAGGATATCTTCCTTGGCCTCGTCCGACAGGCCTTCCATTTCCATCAGGCCGGCGACCGTGTTGGGGTAGGTGCTGGGAGGATGCGGATAGTCTGAGCCGAGAACAAAGTTCTTGGAGCCGATCGACATCACCGCACCGACCAGCGCTTCTTCGTCCGGCTCGGCGCCGATCAGGCAGGATTGGCGGATATGCTCGCTGGGTTTGATATCGCAGCGCGCACATTGCGGCTCGACATCATAGACCCGATCGAGGGTATACATGGCCCAAGGCAGCCACGAAGCGCCGGATTCGAAGAAGGCAAAGCGCAGGTTAGGGAAATCCTTTAGCAAGCCGCCCAAAGTCAGGGAAGCCAGATTGACCATATATTCAAAGCCGAACCCCAGATAGTTGGAAATGTGCAAGCGCCGCATGCGCTCCCAGCCGATGGTGAAATTGCTGGGCACATGATCGTGCACCCGGCAAAGGAATGGGTTGCCGTGCACATAGATGGGTATGTCCAGCTGGTTCATGACGTCCCAGAAGGGATACAGCGCCAGCGAATCCCAGTTCTCGCCGCGCCAATTGGAATTGATCATCAGCGCCTTGACGCCCAATTCACCCGCCGCCCGCTTGGCCTCGGCTATGCAGACATCCAGGTCCTCGGACCCGAACGGCACGACACCGCAGGCGATCAGCTTATCGGGATATTCCCTTTGCGCGGCGGCGGCGGCATTGTTGTAGGACATGCTCAGGGCCAGATGCAGACCCGGCCCCCAATCCCGCCCAACCGGCGAGCCGAAGGCGTTGGCATAAATTCCGTCGGGTATCAGGACCTGCATGTCGAAGCCGGTTTCGGGCAACAGTTCCACCCGCTGTTTGGCGATGCCATGACCAATGGGCCCACCGGAAGACTGCGACGGTGTGCCAGCCTGGGCAATGGCGCCGACCTTCTGGCCCGCCTTGGTGGCCTTGAAACCGCTCCGCCGTGCGTTGCGGTCGGCGAACATCTCGGTGTCGCGCAACAATACATTGATCGACGATTCCGGCATGCCGGACCGTTCGGCGATATCGGTGAAGTCCACCGGCGGAAAGAAATGGCTGTCGCCGTCAATCTTCAAAGTCTTGGTCACTGCCTGGTCCATAATTTCACCTTCTCCCTGTGTCTTTCCCCAAATTGAATTGCTGGGGCGGTTGCGCGAAAGTATTGGCCAGGGTTGATGCGTTTGTAAAGCGCGCCACCGGGATCCGAGCGAAGTTTGCCTTCCCGGACATTCGACTTTGACCCGTGCGCGCCGATTAGACATTATGGCTTGGCGGGCGGTAATTGTCCGGGGCGCCCAGGCGCCACCAAGTACGTCCGGGGCGCCCAGGCGCCACCAAGTACGTCCGGGGCGCCCAGGCGCCACCAAGGGGAGAGCAGCGTTGAAATTCTTCATAGTCGACGACGACGATACCATGATCCAACTGATGGAAGGCCTTATCACGGCGTCCGGTCACGAAGTGTCGTCGGCCCTTGCCGGGCATCAGGCCATCTCGGGCATCACCGCCATGAAGCCCGATTGCATCATCACCGATCTGATGATGGCGACCATGGACGGGCTCGAGCTTTGCGATGCAATACGGGCCAACAAATCCGTCGGCGACACCACGATTGTCATGGTCTCCGCCCGCGACGCCGAGCACTGGAAAAGTCAGGCCGCCGAACGGGGCGCCGATGGTTATATTACCAAACCCATCGATCCCGAAACATTTCTCGGCGAATTGCTGGCGATCATCGAAAAGACGGGCTAACCACCAACGGCGCGGCGAAGCGTCCAAATAATCAGGGGCGCTAGTTGCCGGCGGCCTTGGCGGCCGAGGATTCCTTGCCCAGGCAGTAAATCACCGAGACCCGCTGTTCCATTTTATCGATATAGTTGACCAGATCCACGTCTTTGAGCGAAATACCGTTGTTCAGGACGGCGGTGTTTCCGTTGTTATGGATGCGCTGCAGATTGGCCAGGCGGCGATTCCAGATGTCGGCGTAGCGAGCCCAGTTTCCCTTGTACTTTTTGCGCACATAGCCGGCGATCGACAAATTGGTTTTGTGCAGCCACCAATCCACATTGGGGCTGGATTGGCATTTTGATGTCAGGACCCAGCCATAGCCCAAAACCTCGGCAAAATGTTTCTTTTTCGGCGGCGGCGCTTTGGCAGCGGCGGAATTGGCGGTTGGAGCATCAGCCGCGGGCTGAGCGGGCGCCGGTTGGGCGGCGGGTGCCGGTTGAGCGGCGGGCGCCGGTTGAGCGGCGGGCTGGGCGGCGCTCACCGGCGGCGGCGGCGGCGGCGGCGACGCCCGGGCGGCCACCGGAGTTTGCTTTGCCGGCTCCGGTATCAGCATCAAGCCGGCGGCGGCGGCGATCAACAGGGCGGCGGCGATGCCGCCATAGATGGCGATTTTTGCGCCCGCCGATTTTTTTGCCGGCGGCGGCTGGGCGGCCGCGTGCTGGTCGGCGACGGGCTGCGGTTCCACCGGCTGCGGCGCGGCGGCGGGGCGGGATTTGGCGGAACTTTCCAACTGCTTTAGCTGGTTCAATACCTTGACCTTCAGGGTCTCCGGATTGAACGGCTTGGTGATGAAATCGATGGCGCCGAGGCTCAGGCCCCGGGCTTCATCCGCAGGCGTATTTTCGGCGGTGACGAATATGATCGGAATATGTTCGGTCGCCGGGTCAGACTTCAATGCCGTGCAAACTTCGTATCCATCCATGCCCGGCATCACGATATCCAGGAGGATCATATCCGGGTTGTTGGCCTTGGCGATGGTCAGGGCATCTTCGCCGGAGGTGGCGAATATGACACGCATATATTCGCGCAGCACATTGCCGATCATCTGAATATTTATGGTTTCATCATCAACGATGAGAACCTTGTGTTTTAAGGGCTCGTCGGCCATGCAAAAACCTCTCGTCTCACGCTTTCGTTGACGCGGTCAGGGTTTCGAGGGAAACCAGCGCGCCGGCGAAATCCAGCTTGCCAACACAATCTTCAAGCTTGGCCATATCATCGGCATATTCCTGCCCCGCCAGCAAGTCCTTGATCGGCGCGACCAGCGCTTCGGCGTCCATGTCATTTTGTTCAAGGCGCGCGCGAAGTGTCTCAAGCAGTGGCACGGCCCTATGTATATCCTCCGGGTTCTGAAGGCTTCCGGCGGCGCCCGGGCCGGCGGATTGACTGGCCTCATCGAGCCGGCTCAAGGTTTTTTGAACTTGCACGAAGTTACGCAACAAGATTGCCGACAGCGGGCGGAAATCATCGCTGCGGCCTTCCTTGACGGCCAGCTCCATATTTGCCGCCGCCTGGTTCAATTCCTTGGCGCCGATATTGCCGGCAACCCCTTTCAACCCATGCGCCAGACGCCGGAGGTTTTCGTCATCGCCGGCGGCCAGCGCGGCACCGATCTCGGCGCCGGCATTGGCCTTGGAATTGCGGAATTCGATCAAAAGCTGCCGGTAAAGCTTGGCGTTGCCCTGGGTCCGCATCAGACCGTCGTCGATATCGATGCCGGTCATGTCGCTGGGAAAATCCGCAGGTGCGGCGGACGCCTCCGGCGCCACGCCTTGGGCCGTACTTCCAAATAGTCCGGCGACGATGTCGATCACCTTGTCGGGATCAAAGGGTTTGGTAATGTAGCCGACCGCGCCCAAATCAAAGCCGTGCTTTTTCTCCTGCTCCTTATCGGCGGCGGTCGCGAAGATGACCGGGATATCGCGCGTCGCCGGGTCTGATTTCAGCGCCTGGCACACTTCGTAGCCGTTCATTTCCGGCATCATCACGTCGAGCAGAATCAAATCGGGCTTGCCGGATATTGCCATCGCCAAGGCTTCTTCGCCGCTGCTTGCGGTGGACACTTGGATATCCTCGCCGGTTTGCTCGGCGCCGGCAGCGAGGATGGCGGCCAAAAACCTGATGTTGAGGGTTTCGTCGTCCACGATCAAAATTTCCCGTGCCTGATTATCGATCATCGTCCCTCACGTTTGAAGATAACGGGTGCGAAAACGCAATCGCTCCCTTTTATGGTTTCAAGGTCCAAATAATATTGCAACAACGGAATGAAATTAATTTATTAATCTCAACCGTATTTATTTGGGTCCCCGGTGGCAATGTATCTTAACGTATCCGGCCGCTGATTTGGATCTAATCTGTGGTCGGCAGCTTATCTAGAATAGAATCCTGGATAGGTTCCGGCGGATCTTCGCCGCCTTCGATTATCGAGCGGATTTGATCGACAAATTCCTGGATAGCCGCCCATTCGTCATTGCCGAGACGGCCGCTGGAATCGATATAATCCTCAAGTCTGCGGGCAATGGTTGTCACGAGTTTGAAGCCATAGCTGCCGGCCGAACCCTTGATGCTATGGATGGTTCTTTGAACGTCGTGACTTTGCGTGCCCGCGTCGCCGACACCATTGGTTATATTGGCAATCGTCTGGTCAAGTTCGCCGAGCTGACCGACGCATTGCTCGATAAATTCCTTGCGCAGCGTGGCGACAACATCGCTCATATTTGATGGCACGAATGGGCTCCAATGTTCATGGGATCAAACCGTGACGAATTTTATGGGTCCGCATGGTCATAATCAAGAATCGATCCCCCCATTTGCCTGGCCAGAATCCGGAGCAATAGACCTCGCCGCCCTTCAAGCCTCCTTGGGCATGGGCAGGATAGTTGAATCCTTAATGCTCGAAAGGACGATCCGGGACTGAACGTCTGAGACAATACCGCGCGCCAGTAACGTGCTGCGCAAAAAATCGTCATAGGCATGCATGTCCTCGGTTACCACACGGATGAGATAGTCGACCGCACCGGTAACCATTTCAACCAGCGTCACTTCCGGCGAGGCGGCCATTAGCTGCTCAAACGTCGTCATATTCTCCTGGTTCGGCGGGTCCAGCTTGACGAAAGCATAGACCACGAAGCCGAGGCCGATCCGCTCCCGGTCGACGAGCACGGTTTCGCCCTTGATCACGCCCCGCTCCTTCAACAGCTTGATACGCCGCCAGCAAGGCGATGTGGACATGCCCGCAGCCTCGGCAATGTCGGCGATGGGTTGCGATGCATCCCGCTGCAGCCGTTCCAATATGATTCTGTCGGCACGATCAAGTTTAATAATATCTTCCATATTTATACCATTTATTAGAATTTATAACCCCATATTACCCAGAATTAGGCAATTATCAAACACATTTTCGATCAATATTGGATCATTGTGGTGTTCATTGTGGCGATTGGAAAACCGATGACACACCCCGGCATCACTCTCGACGACAAATATACCAAGACCGATGGCGTCGTTCTCATGAGCGGCATTCAGGCCCTGGTGCGTATCGCCATGGACCAGCGGCGGCGGGATTTGGCGGCCGGTTTGAACACCGCCGGCTACATCTCCGGCTACCGGGGCTCTCCCCTCGGCAGCTTCGATTTGGAGCTGGGCAAAGCCAAAGCCCTTCTGGACGCCAAAGACATCGTCTTCCAGCCCGGCATCAATGAAGATCTGGCGGCGTCGGCGATTTGGGGAACCCAGCAGGTTGCCTTGCAGCCTGGCGCCCGCCACGACGGCGTGTTCGGCATCTGGTACGGCAAGGCGCCCGGCGTTGACCGTTCCGGCGATGCCTTCAAACACGCCAACGGATCGGGCACCGCTTCCCTTGGCGGCGTCCTGGCCATCGCCGGCGACGATCACCGGGCCAAGTCGTCGTCTTTTGCCAACCAAAGCGAGTTCGCTTTCGTCGATGCGGAAATACCGGTCTTGAACCCGGCCAGCGTCGAGGATGTTTTGCATTTCGGCCTCGCCGGGATCGCCATGTCGCGCTTTACCGGACTTTGGGTATCGCTAATCGCCGTCGCCGACACCATGGATAGCATGGCCACTGTCCGCGTCGATGGCGTTTCGCCCGGCATCATCATTCCCGGCGATGTCGCCATGCCCATTGAAGGCCTCAACGTCGTCTCCGCCCACACCCATATTGGCGCCCGGCTCAAGGCCGAGGAACGCATCCGCCATTTCCGCATTCCCGCCGCGCAAAAATTTGCCCGCGCCAATCACATCGACAATATTGTGCTGGACGGCGGCGCCGGCGCCCACATCGGCATCGCTGCCACCGGCAAGGCCTATGCGGATCTTCGCCAGGCGCTGGAACTCCTTGGTATCGATGATGAACTGGCGCGCAAATTGGGCTTCCGGATTTACAAGATCGGCATGCCCTGGCCGCTGGAACCGGAAGGCGCCATGGAATTTTCTTCCGGCCTGGAGCGGGTCCTGGTGGTCGAGCACAAGCGCCCGCTGATCGAGCCGCAACTGAAAGAGCTTTTCTATCATCTTCCCGAAGCCAGCCGGCCGCAAGTTTTGGGCAAGCGCAGGCCCGACGGCAAGCCGCTCTTGTCGGACCTGTTGGATCTGGAGGCCACCGATATCGCCGAGGTGATCATCGATTTGATCCCCGGCAACCTGCGCACGCCCGCCATGCACCGCTTCGAAGGCGCCGCCAAAAGCCGGCCCATCCGCTTGGGCCGCATCGCGTCCAAATCGGCGCGCATTCCGTTTTATTGTTCCGGCTGTCCGCACAACGCATCGACCCGCATTCCAGACGGCGCCCGCGCCATGCCCGGCGTCGGCTGCCACATCATGGCGCAGACCATGGATAGGACCACCGACGTCTACACCCATATGGGCGGCGAGGGCGCGCCGTGGCTGGGCCAGGCGCCGTTCACCGACACAAAACACATGTTCGTCAATTTGGGCGACGGCACCTATAACCATTCCGGCATCCTGGCGATCCGCGCCGCCGTTGCCGCCGGCCATCCGGTCACCTTCAAGCTTTTATATAATGACGCCGTCGCCATGACCGGCGGCCAGGCCCACGACAGCCCGCTTGACGTGCCCAGCCTGACCCATCAATTGGCCGCCGAGGGAATTGAGCGCATCCACCTATTGAGCGAAACGCCGGAGATTTACGGGCGCAAATCCGGCATCGCCGCCAACATACCGGTCGAAGACCGGAGCCAATTGGACCGGGTACAGAAAGAGCTGGCGGACTATCCCGGCGTTTCGGTTTTGATATTCGATCAGACCTGCGCCGCCGAAAAACGCCGCCGCCGCAAACGCGGCCAATTTCCCGATCCGGGCAAGCGCCTCTTTATCAATGACGCCGTCTGCGACGATTGCGGCGATTGCAACCGGGCGTCCAACTGTATTTCGGTGGAACCGTTGGCGACCGAGTTTGGCCGCAAACGCGCCATCAACCAATCCAGCTGCAATCTGGATTTCACCTGCGGCGACGGATTTTGCCCGTCCTTCGTAAGCGTTGTCGGCGGCCGGCCCCGCCGCGGCGAGGGCGATGCCTCTTTGATCACGAAGGAAAAACTGGCCGCCCTTCCCGAGCCTCAAGGGCAGCAATTGCGCACCATGCGCAACATTCTTCTTGCCGGTGTCGGCGGAACCGGCGTCACCACGGTGTCGGCGCTGCTGGCCATGGCCGCCCACATCGACGGCGCATCGGTAACCACCATGGACATGACCGGATTGGCCCAAAAAGGCGGCGCCGTTCTCAGCCATGTCCGCGTGGCGCCGACTGGAATGGACATTCCAGGCTCGCGCATTCCGGCGAGCGAAGCGCACGCCTTGCTGGCCTTTGATCTATTGTCGGCCGCCGGGCGGGATGCCCTGGCGCACACCAATCCGGCGCGCACCGATGCGGTCCTCGACACAGACGTGTCGCCGAGCGCCTGGTTCGTCGGCCACCAGGAAGAGAATTTCGAGGCCGGGGCGCTCGAAGCCTCGGTTCGCGCCGGCTGCCGCGAGGCAGACGCATTAAAGCCTAAGCAAGCGGCACGCCGGCTTCTGGGCGATGCCATCTACGCCAATGTGCTGATGCTCGGCGCCGCATTCCAAAAGGGCCTGATCCCGATCTCATCGGGCTCCATCGAGGCCGCCATCACGCTCAACGGCGTTGCCACTGAGAACAACCTCACCGCCTTCCGCGCCGGACGCTTGATGGCCCATGACAGGAATGCCCTGATGGAAGCCGAGGCACCGGCGGCGGCGGACAGCGTCGATGATCTGATCAAAAGCCGCGCCGCGGCGCTGGCTGTCTATCAAAACGCATCTTACGCGCAAAAATTCGTGGATACGATCCGCCCCCTCGGCGCCGCCGAACAGCGCATCGATCCGGCTTCCGAGGCGCTGACCCGCGCCGCCGTCAACGGGCTTTATAAAGTGATGGCCTATAAGGACGAATACGAGGTGGCCCGCGCCTATACCGATCCCGCTTTCCGCGCCAAGCTGGACGCCCAGTTCGAAGGCGACTTCAAGCTGCGGGTGAAGCTGGCGCCGCCGCTGATTTCGCGGCGCGACCCCCATACCGGTCATAGCCAAAAACGCGAATTCGGGCCTTGGATATTCACCGCTTTTCGTTTGCTCAGTTCCTTGAAATGCCTGCGCGGCACCCGCTTGGATCCTTTCGGCTATAGCCAAGAGCGACGCACCGAGCGTACTCTGATCCCTCATTACCGGAAGCTGCTGAGCCATGTGACCACCAACCTGACAGAGGCCAATTTGGGCGCCGGCATCCGCCTCGCGGGTCTGGCGGAACAGATCAAGGGCTTCGGACATGTCAAAAATGCTTCCATCGAAGCGGCCATGACCGAGGAAGAAAAACTCTTAACCGAATTCGACACCATCATTGATCCACCAGCCGAGGATTGGCGCGCCTACGCCTAAAATCAATAATCGGAGAAAAACAATGATAAGCAACAATCCCAACTTCGATAATCACGAGCGGGTTCTGTTCATCAACGATGCGCCCACCGGGCTAAAGGCAATCATCGCTATTCATTCGACGACGCTCGGCGCCGCCGTTGGCGGCATCCGCATATGGCCCTATGACAATGACGCCGACGCGCTCGACGATGTCTTGAAGCTATCCCGGGGCATGACGTTAAAGACGGCGATCGCCGATCTGCCGCTGGGCGGCGGCAAGTCGGTCATCATCGCCGATCCCAAAATCCACAAGACGCCCCAGCTCCTGCACGCCTTCGGGCGCGCCATCAATGATCTGGGCGGCAGCTATATCGGCGGCGAGGATGTCGGCATGACCGTGGCCGACGTTGTCGAGATGCAGAAGGTCACCAAATTTGTCGCCGGCTCCAGCCAGGGCGAGAACGCCAGCGGCGATCCATCCTTACAAACCGCCCACGGCGTCTATCTTGGCATCCAGGCCGCCGTCGCCCAGCGCTTCGGGCGGGACGGCGTCGCCGGACTTAGCGTCGGCGTCCAGGGCCTCGGAAATGTTGGCATGCGTCTGGCCCGCCAGTTGCACGCCAATGGCGCCCGCCTGGTTGTCGCCGACTTGGATGCGGCTCATATCGAAGAAGCGGTGCGGGAATTCGGCGCCGAGGTCGTGGAGCCGGTTGCTATCCACGGCGCCGATTTGGATGTCTTTGCGCCTTGCGCCATGGGTGGCATTTTGAACGCCGCCAGCATTTCTGAAATGAAGGCCAAGGTGGTGGCAGGCTCGGCCAACAATCAGCTGCAGGATTTCACCGACGGCCAGCGGCTTAAACGAGCCGGCATCCTTTATGCGCCCGATTACGTGATCAATGGCGGCGGCGTTATCAATGTGGCCGGCGAGGCATTGTCCAAGTACGATCCGGCCGCCATCGACGCCAAGGTCCGCAATATCCCGCGCATCTTGAACCAAATCTTCGAACGCGCGCACCGCCGCAACCTAACCCCCGGCGAGGTCGCCGATCAGATGGCCATGGAACGGCTGGAACCGCTGGCGCGGAGCGCCTGACTACCCGTCAATGCGGAGCGCCTGACCGCGCATCAATAATGAACACTGTCAAATAACCGAAGCGGGCGATAGGCTGAACAGCCGCTTTGGAGAGGGAACGATTTGCCGGTACTAAAAACCAAATTGGACGCCGGCTCGCCGGAATTCGCGGCCAACCGGGCCCATATGGAAGGCTTGCTGGCGGATCTCCGGGCCAACGTCGATCGGGTTTCCAAGGGCGGCAACGAGATCGCCCGCGAAAAGCACTTGGCGCGAGGCAAACTGCTGCCCCGCGAAAGGGTGCACCGATTGCTTGATCCGGGCGCGCCGTTCCTGGAATTTTCGCAGCTTGCCGGACTGCACAGCGATAGGGGCGAAGAGGTTCCGTCGGGCGGCGTCATCACCGGCATCGGGCTGGTAACGGGCCGGCAATGCGTAATCATCTGCAACGACGCCACGGTCAAAGGCGGCACCTATTTTCCGATCACCGTAAAGAAGCACCTGCGCGCCCAGGAAATCGCGGCGGAGAACAATCTGCCCTGCATCTATCTGGTGGATTCGGGCGGCGCCAACCTGCCCAACCAGGACAACGTCTTCCCCGACCGGGATCATTTTGGGCGTATTTTTTATAACCAGGCACACATGTCGGCGGCGGGCATTCCACAGATCGCCGTGGTCATGGGTTCGTGCACGGCGGGCGGCGCTTATGTTCCGGCGATGGCCGACGAATGCATCATCGTCAAGGATCAGGGCACCATATTTTTGGCCGGCCCGCCTTTGGTGAAGGCGGCCACCGGCGAAGAGGTATCGGCCGAAGCGCTTGGCGGCGCCGACGTGCATACCAGATTGTCGGGCGTCGCCGATCACCTCGCCAATGACGATCTGCACGCCCTCGCCATTGCCCGGCGCATCGTCGCCGGCCTCAACCGGCCCAAGCTATCGGCGTTGGAACGCAACGCTCCGGTGGCGCCGGCGCATCATCCGGCGGATATCTATGGACTGATCCCGTCCGATATCCGCAAACCCTACGAGGTGCGGGAACTGATCGCGCGGCTGGTGGACGGCAGTGAATTTGATGAGTTCAAGACGCTGTACGGGGCCACCCTGGTGACCGGCTTTGCCCGCATCGAAGGCTATCCGGTGGGCATCCTCGCCAACAATGGCATTTTGTTTTCCGAATCGGCCCTCAAGGGCGCCCACTTTATTCAGCTCTGCTGCCAGCGCGGCATCCCGCTCATATTCCTGCAAAACGTCACCGGCTTTATGGTCGGCTCCAAATATGAAGCCGGCGGCATCGCCAAGGACGGCGCCAAACTGGTCAATGCGGTCGCCAACGCAGCGGTTCCCAAATTTACAATCATCACCGGCGGCTCGTTCGGGGCCGGCAATTACGGTATGTGCGGGCGCGCCTTCAGCCCCAGATTTCTCTGGATGTGGCCGAATGCCAGAATATCGGTGATGGGCGGCGAGCAGGCAGCAGCCGTGCTTGCCACCGTGCGCCGCGACGGCATGGAAGCCAGGGGCGAAAGCTGGGGCCTCGGCGATGAAGATAGCTTCAAGGACGCGATCCGCGATCAGTACGAGACCCAGGGCCATCCTTATTATGCCTCGGCGCGGCTTTGGGACGACGGCATCATTGATCCCGCCGACACACGCGGCGTGCTGGCGCTGGCCATTTCCGCCGCCCTCAACGCCAACCATAAGCCGACCAATTTCGGCATCTTCAGGATGTAGGCGAGCATGGCGGACCCATTGGTTATTTCGGCAATTGATGAGGGCGGCATCCACCGCCTGACCATGAACCGGCCCGATGTGCGCAACGCCTTCAATCCGGATCTGGTACACGAATTGGCCGCCGGCCTCGACCGGGCGGCACAAGACCCAAGCTGCCGCGCCGTGGTGCTCGCCGGAGCCGGCAAGGTTTTTTCCGCCGGCGCCGATCTTGAAAACATGCGCCGCGCCGGCACGCTTTCGGAGAACGAGAACACCGCCGACGCCATGAATGTGAGCCGCCTTCTTGAGCGCCTCGATAGCATGCCGGTGCCGGCCATCGCGCTGGTGCAGGGGGCTGCCATCGCCGGTGGGCTCGGCCTGGTGGCGGCCTGCGATTTGGTGATCGCCGCCGCCGATGCCGTCTTCGCCATTTCCGAAGTGCGCCTTGGTTTGATCCCGGCGATGATCAGCCCCTATGTGATCGGCGCCATCGGCGCCCGTCAGGCGCGGCGCTATATGCTGACCGGCGAGCGCTTCGGTGCGAGCGACGCTTTGAGCATGGGATTGGTGCACAGCATCACGCCCAGCGCGGTGGAAATGGAGGCAACCCTCGAGCCGCTGATCGATGCGATCCTCAAGTCCGCGCCGGGCGCCATTGCCGAGACCAAATCCCTGTTACGGGAAAGCGGGCGCACCGCCGCGGATCAGCAAAGGCTGGCGCGCGCCCTGGCCCGGCGGCGGGCATCGGCGGAGGGGCGCGAAGGCGTCGATGCGTTCCTGGAAAAGCGGGCTCCCGATTGGCAGAAGCCGGGCTAGCCGCGCATGATAAAATCCGTCCTCATCGCCAATCGGGGCGAAATTGCCCGCCGGGTTATGCGCACCGCAAAGCGCTTAGGCATCCGTACCATCGCCGTCTATTCGGAGCCGGATGAACGCGCCCTGCATGTGAGCGAGGCCGATCAGGCCATCGCAATCGGTGCGGCGGCGGCGGCGGAAAGTTATCTAAACGCGGAGAAAATTCTGGCGGCGGCGCGGGATGCGGACGCCGAGGCGATCCATCCCGGCTATGGCTTTTTGTCCGAGAACGCCGATTTCGCGGCGGCGGTGGAGGCCGCCGGGCTGATCTTTATCGGCCCAACCCCGGATGTGATCCGCACCATGGGCGAAAAAAACGCCGCCAAAGCATGCATGGAAAAGATCGGCGTGCCTATAATTCCCGGCGATCTTGGGCAGGATCAGGACGGCGCGGCCCTGGCGGCGGCGGCCAAGAAAACCGGCTATCCGGTATTGATCAAGGCGGTCGCCGGCGGCGGCGGGCGCGGCATGCGCAGCGTTGCCGGGCCGTCTGATTTCGCCCAGGCGCTGCAAGCCGCCAAGCGCGAAGCCGCGTCTGCGTTCGGTGATGACCGGATGATCATCGAAAAGCAGATCGTCCGGGCCAAGCATATCGAAGTGCAGGTGTTTGCCGACGGAATCGGTAATGCGGTGCATCTGTTTGAGCGTGATTGTTCCATCCAACGGCGCCACCAAAAAGTTATCGAGGAAGCACCGGCTTCGGGCATCTCTAAAAATTTACGCAGCCTGATGTGCGCCGATGGGGTACGCATCGCCGAGGCGATTGGCTACCGGGGCGCCGGCACCATCGAATTTATGGTTTCCGGCGACGCCTATTATTTCCTGGAAATGAACTGCCGGCTGCAGGTGGAGCACCCGGTAACCGAAATGATCACCGGGCTGGATCTGGTCGAATGGCAATTTCGTATCGCTGCCGGCGAAGGTCTGCCACTGGCCCAGGATGGTGTCTGCGCGTCCGGCCATGCCATCGAGGCGCGCCTCTATGCGGAAGACCCGGCGCATGGGTTCCTGCCCGCGTCGGGACGCATTGAAACCCTTGCATGGCCGGATGCCAGGAACGGCCTTCGCATCGATACCGGGGTGCGCGCCGGCGACGCGGTTTCGATCAATTACGATCCGATGATCGCCAAATTGGCGGTCTCGGCAGAAACCCGCGATCAGGCTATTGAAGCGCTGGGAGCTGCGCTGGCGGGGACCGAAATTACCGGGCTCAAAACCAACCGCGCCTTTTTGGAGCGGATCGCCCGTTCGGATGAATTCAAACGCGGCGAGATGGACACCACCTTTATCGAAGCGCATTTGCCGGCGCTGCTGGCCGCCGCACTATCGGTGCCGGCGGGCGCGGTGATCCGGGCCGCCGTCCACTTGCTTGGCGAACGCAAACGGCAATCTGGAAATGATCCCTGGCAGCGCACCGACGCCTGGCGCTTGAACCAGGCTTGCGAAGACCGGCTGTATTTCGCCGAGCCGGACGATGGGCCTAGGATTGATGTCGGGGTCACGTTTACCCCGGATGGCTACGCGCTGGAACTTTGGGGAAACGCTTACGCCGCCCCCGAGCCAGGCAGCGTGTCCCGGTCCAATGACGGCGCCTTGATCACCGTGCATATGGACGGCGCCGATCATACACTTGTTTATCTGCATCCCGATTTGATGGACGATACCGCCGACGAGATCGAAAGCGATATCACCGCGCCCATGCCCGGCATCATCATTGACGTGCCCATCAAAGCCGGCCAAACGGTTGCCGGCGGTGATATCATTCTGGTTATGGAAGCCATGAAAATGGAGATTAATATCACCGCCCCCGCCGACGGGGTGGTGGAAGCGGTGTATTATGCGCCTGGCGATGAAGTGAGCGAAGGCGAAACCCTGCTCCATTTTGAAGCCAATTAGGGCGGAATGCAGAACATGGCTTATCCGAAACGCGTAACCATCTACGAGGTTGGTCCCCGGGACGGCCTGCAGAATGAAGCATCACCGGTGGCCACCGATATTAAAGTGGCGCTGATCGACAAATTGTCCGCATCGGGCATCTCCCATATCGAGGCGGGCAGTTTCGTGTCGCCAAAATGGGTGCCCCAGATGGCCGGCAGCGCCGAGGTGATGGGCGCTATTTCGCGCCAACCAGGCGTCGCCTATTGGGCGCTGACGCCGAACCTAAAAGGCTTCGATGCCGCCCTGGCGGCGAATTCCGATGGCGCCGCCGTGTTCGCCGCCGCGTCCGAAAGCTTCAGCCAAAAGAATATCAACTGCTCCATCGACGAAAGCCTGGAACGGTTTCGCCCGGTGCTGCAAGCGGCATCGGCGGCCGCTATGCCGGTGCGCGCCTATATCTCCTGCGCATTGGGGTGCCCCTATGAGGGCGCGGTCGAGCCCGGGCGCGTCGCCCAGCTGGCAGAGAAATTGCTGGCGATGGGCTGCGCCGAAATCAGCCTCGGCGATACCATCGGCGCCGGCGCACCGGAGACGGCGCGCGCCATGCTGGAGGCGGTGGTGGGCGCTGTCCCCTTGCATGCGCTGGCGGTCCATTTTCATGACACCAAGGGCCAGGCGGTGGCCAATGTCAGGGTCGCGCTGGAGATGGGCGTATCGGTTGTCGACAGCGCGGTCGGCGGGCTTGGCGGCTGTCCCTATGCACCGGGCGCGGCGGGCAATGTGGCGACCGAGGATATACTTGGCCTGCTCGATGCCCTTGGTATCGAGAGCGGCGTTGATGGGTTGGCCGTCGCCGAGGCCGGGCAGTATATTTTGGCGGCGCTGAACCAGCGCCAAGGAGAGCAACCATGATACCCAACGAGCTTCCCACCCTGGATTTCGATCTTGGCGAAAGCGCCGATATGATCCGGGGGACGGTGCGCTCCTTCACCGCCGATGAGATTGCGCCGCGCGCCGCCGACATCGACCGATCCAACGAATTTCCCGCCGATTTGTGGCCCAAGCTGGGCGCCCTTGGCGTGCTTGGCGTGACCGTACCGGAAGCGTTTGGCGGCGCCGGGTTCGGCTATCTGGAACATTGCGTGGTGATGGAGGAAATCAGCCGCGGCTCGGCCAGCGTCGGGCTTTCCTACGGCGCCCATTCCAATTTGTGCGTCAACCAGATCAACCTCAACGGCACCGACGCGCAGAAGCAGATTTATTTGCCGAAGCTGATTTCCGGCGAACATGTGGGGGCGTTGGCGATGAGCGAGCCGGAAGCCGGCTCCGACGTGGTCTCCATGCGGCTGAAAGCGGAAAAAAAAGGCGATAAGTACATCTTGAACGGCACCAAGATGTGGATCACCAACGGCCCCGATGCGGACACCATGGTGATTTACGCCAAAACCGATGCGGATGCTGGGCCCAAAGGCATCACCGCCTTCATCGTCGAAAGAGACTTTCCCGGATTTTCCGCTGCGCAGAAACTGGACAAGCTCGGCATGCGCGGCTCCAACACCGGCGAGCTGGTATTCGAAGATTGCGAGGTGCCGGCCGAAAATATCCTGGGTGGGGAGAACGAAGGCGTCCGCGTCCTGATGAGCGGGCTGGATTATGAACGCACTGTGTTAGCCGCCGGGCCCATCGGTATCATGCAGGCCTGCCTCGATGTGGTGATGCCGTACGTGCATGAACGCCGCCAGTTCGGCAAGGCCATCGGCGAGTTCCAACTTGTGCAGGGCAAGCTGGCCGATATGTATACAGGCGCTTCGGCGGCACGCGCCTATGTCTATGCGGTGGCCCAGGCTTGCGATCGGGGCCGCGTTTCGCGCAAAGACGCCGCCGGCGCCATATTGTTCGCTTCGGAAAAAGCCACCAGCCTGGCTTTGGATGCCATCCAGCTGCTCGGCGGCAACGGCTATATCAACGAATTTCCCACTGGGCGCCTGTTGCGCGATGCCAAGCTCTATGAAATCGGCGCCGGCACGTCGGAGATAAGGCGCATGCTGATCGGACGCGAATTGTTCGGCGAGGCGGGCGGCGGATCATAGCCGGGCAATGCCCTCTTGAAATCGAAACCGAATCACCGTGAAGTACCGAAATGCCGAGCGAGCTGGATTTATTAAAGGCGATCGAACGCAAAATCTTGTGGCTATCCAGTTGGATGATCCACAACGCCAACCACGTCCGGCCCAATTCCGACGGCATTAAAGTCGGCGGCCATCAGGCGTCCTGCGCATCCGCCGTGTCGATCATGACGGCGCTTTATTTTCATGCCCTCCGAC
>CAUZTZ010000017.1:0-25032 GCA_963582805.1 Alphaproteobacteria bacterium | reverse complement strand
CGAAATTGATCGACCGGGTGCTGGCGCACCGCGATCAAATCCATGCCGACGAGCATGTGCAAATCATAACCGCCGCGCCCTGGATCATGGTGCCGGTGGTACTACGCGGCGGCTGGGACGCTCTTTGGGATCTGGCGATCGCATTGCCGTTCATCGCCATCGCCCACCTGAAGGCGGACTGGGCGAATTTCAAGGCGAAATTAGCATCGTGAACCCGCGTCAGCGCAGATTGATGCCCTGTTCCTTGCTTTGCAGCTTGGCCGAGATGGCTTTCAAGGGCTTGCCGTCGCGCACCCGGTTGAATTTCAATTCCATGCCGCCGGGCACCAGGGTGCGCTCGTAAGTCTGCACCTCGTGCTTGCCGTCATCGGTGATCAGCACCGCATAGACGGTCATGGTGGTCCCCGAGATTTTGGCCCAGACTTGCGGATCGCCGGCCAGCGGATCGATGGGTACGCGGGCGCCGAGCCGGGTGATGCGGTCGGTGGCGGCGTAAAACCCTGGCCGTTTGGCGGGCGCGAAGGCGACAAAATGTTCGGCTCGTTTCAGCTTGCCGCTGGATTTTTGTGAAATCGTCGTCCATTTCAGCGAAAAACCGCCGCGCTCGCGCCGGATCGAGACTTCCAGATCGCGCTTGGCAAATCCAGCCGGGCCGGCAAACACCACCTGGCCGGTAAAATCGCCGAGGAAAGGCTGAAAATCGTCGGCGGTTTGCGCCATTGCGGCGCCCCGCGGCAGCGCCAACAGCAACCCGATAATGAAAACAACCTTGAACGTCCGCATCCCGGCTCCTGAACTATGATGACCCAGAACAATCAGCATAAGCGATTAGGGCGGCTCTGAAAATGGGTCTATATGGTATTGACCAGGGTTGCGGATTTGTAGGAACATAGCCGCGAATATTGATCCAGTCATCGAATTTGACAGATGGAAGACCACCATGACCACACAGGCCGAAAATGACATCCTGACCCAGACCGGACCCGGAACGCCGCTCGGCGAGCTGGCCCGCCATTACTGGCACCCGGCGTTGAAATCCGAAGAGCTGGTTGCCGATGGCGATCCGGTGCGCTTCATGCTGATGTCCGAGAAACTGATTGCTTTCCGGGATTCCTCTGGCCGCGTCGGCGTCCTGGATCATCGCTGCCCGCACCGCTGCGCCTCGTTATTTTTCGGCCGCAACGAAGAAGACGGCATCCGCTGCGTCTATCACGGCTGGAAATTCGACGTCGACGGCAATTGCCTGGAACAGGCCAACGTGCCCCCGCATCAGGATTTCAAACAAAAAGTCAAAGCCAAGGCCTACAAGGCCGAGGAGCGCAATGGCGTCGTCTGGGTCTATATGGGGACCCAGGAAAACGTGCCCGGCCTGCCCGAGATCGAAGCCACATTGTGCCCCGAAGACGATGTGGAGATTCTGTTTATCGTCCGCGAATGCAATTGGCTGCAGGGCGCCGAGGGCGAATTGGATACGTCCCATCTGGGCGTTCTGCACATGGGCAAGGTGGGCGCCGATGTCTACGCCAAGGAAAGCATCAACCAATATGTATTGTCCAATCGGGCGCCCGAATATAAGTTCGCGGAAACCGACTACGGCACCTCCTACGCCGCCTACCGCCCGGCCGACGAGGGCAACACCTATTGGCGGTTTGGGCCCTATCTGTGGCCGTTCTGGACCATGCCGCCGATCTGCCCGTTGGATAACAATATCCTGGCCCGCGCCTATGTGCCCATCGATGATGAAAACACCATGATGGTCTATTGGATGCACAATAAGGCGGAACTGCCGGGCAAAACGGATGGGCGGAAAGAAGTGGTCGGCGGCGGCGATTGGAACTTCCTGCCCAACACAACCGACTGGAATGGGCGCTGGCGGCTCGCCGACAATAAGGTAAACGACTACAATATCGACCGCGAGGTGCAGCGCACCAAGAGCTATTCCGGCATCACCGGCATCAATTTGCAGGATCAGGCCATGTCGGAAAGCATGGGCGACATTGTTGATCGCACGATGGAACGCCTGTCCCCGTCCGACATTATGATCACCCAAACCAGGCGCCATATCCTTCGCGCCGTGCAGGACTATTTGAAGGACGGCACTCTGCCCAAAAGCGCCACCGATCCCACCGTTTACCGGGATGTGCGCGGCGGCCAGTTCGTTGCACCGGACGGCGAAGAATGGCTGGACGCCTACGATGCAAGGCTGGACGGCGCGGCCCTCAAACCGCCTATGCCGGAGGCCGCCGAATAACCGTGGCCTCGAAGCGCGACAACCAGATCCTGACCCAGACCGGCGCCGGTACCCCCATGGGCGCGCTGATGCGCCACTATTGGATTCCGGCAGCCAAGTCCGATGAGCTGGTTGCCGACGGCGACCCGCTGCGGCTCATGTTGCTCGGTGAAAAGCTGATTGCCTTTCGGGACACGTCGGGCCGCGTCGGCATCATGGATCACCGCTGCCCGCATCGCTGCGCCTCGTTGTTTTTCGGCCGCAACGAAGAAGACGGCATCCGCTGCGTCTATCACGGCTGGAAATTCGATGTGGACGGCAATTGCCTCGACATGGCCAACGTTCCGCCCACCCAAGACTTCAAGCACAAGGTGAAAGCCAGGGCCTATAGGGCCGCCGAGCGCAATGGCCTCATTTGGGTGTATATGGGGAACCAGGAAAACGTGCCGCCGCTCCCGGATCTGGAAGCCAATCTGGTGCCCGCCGAGGATATGGAAATCCTCTTTATCCAAGGCGAATGCAACTGGCTGCAAAGCGCCGAGAGCGAGCTCGACACCTCGCATCTGGGTTTCCTGCATATGGGCATCACCGACGATGCCGGCTTCGCCGAGGGCGAGATGAACCGCTTCATCACCGCCAACCGGGCGCCCGAATTTGAATTCACCGAAACCGATTTCGGCACCATGTACGGTGCTTACCGGCCCGCCGACGCGGGCAACACCTATTGGCGGGTGGGTCAGTTCCTGTGGCCGTGCTGGACCATGCCGCCGATCTGCCCGATCGAGAACAATATCCTGGCGCGCGCCTATGTGCCGATGGACGATACCCACACCATGATGGTCTATATGGCCCACAAGCGCGCCCAGCGGCCGGGCCGCACCGGGGCGCGCCCCATCGTCGGCGCCGGGCCGTGGCGCTTCCAGCCCAACACAACCGATTGGCACGGGCGCTTCCGCCTGGCCGACAACCGGGCCAACGATTACTCCATCGACCGGGACGTGCAGCGCAGCCAAAGCTATACCGGCATCACCGGCATCAATCTGCAGGACCGCGCCATGGTCGAGAGCATGGGCGAGATCGAGGACCGAAGCCTCGAACATCTGGCGCCGTCCGACATCATGATCACGCAGACAAGGCGGCATCTTCTGGCCGCCATCAAAGCCTTCCAGAAAGACGGAACATTACCCAAAAGCGCCCTTGATGCATCCGTCTACACCGATGTGCGCGGCGGCCAGTATGTCTATAATTCAGACGCCGACTGGCTCCAGGCCCACGCCGACAAGGTCGCTACCGCGCCCCTGAAAGCGCCGGTGCAAGAGGCCGCCGAATAGCCAGCAAGATGGGCCAGCCCGGAATGCCGCGCGCGATCAAAGAAACCTGCAACTGGCTGGGCCCGGATATCCAGGGATCGGGGCGCTGGATTTACCAGCTGAGCCGCGCCGACATCGCCGAGATCGATGCCGCCTTGCAATTGGGCAAGGCGCGCGGGCTGGGCCTGGCCGAATTGACCAAAGAAAACTTTCCGTTGCCCGCCTTCCAGGCGCGCCTCGATGCCATGTTGGAGGAGATCGAAACCGGCCTCGGCATCTACTTGCTGCGGGGATTTCCTTCCCTAAATTACGGCAAGGACGATCTCCGCCACATCTGCTGGGGCATCGGGCTCTATTGTGGCCAAGCGGTATCCCAAAGCAGGCGCGGCGACGTGTTGGGCGATGTGCGCGATATCGGAAGCCCCGCCGACGGCCCCACTTTTCGCGGTTATACCTCAAGCGGCGCGCTGACCTATCATTCCGATGCCGCCGACATCACGGCGCTTTTTTGTTTGCGCGCCGCCAAGGAGGGCGGCCTCAGCCGCATCGTTTCGCTGCCCGCCATCCATGATGAAATTCTGCGCACCCGCCCGGACCTGCTGGACGCCCTCTATGCGCCCTGCCATTGGGGCCGCCAGGGCAACGAGAAGCCCGGCCAATCGCCCTATTACACCCAGCCCATTTTCGGCACAGTCAACGGCTTGTTCGCGGGGCGCTACACCCGCACCCACATCCGGACGGCGGAATTGTCGGGCAGCGCACCGCCGCCATCCGAGGCCCAGCTCGAAGGCTTCCGTCTGGTGGACGAAATTGCGGCGCGCCCCGATTTTCACGTCTCGATGATGTTCGAGCCGGGCGACATGCAGTTCCTCAACAACCACCTGACGCTGCATACGCGCACCGCATTCACCGATCACGCCGAGCCGGACTTGAAACGCCATCTGTTGCGTCTCTGGTTTTCGCCGGCCAACAGCCGCCAATTGCCGGCGAGCTTCAAGCCGTTCTTCGGCGATATTTCGCCCGGCGCCAAGCGCGGCGGCTTCCCGGCGCATGAAGGCGGGATGGTTTTCGAAACCAGCTAGATGTGGGTTTTCAAGGGCGGTATATCCGAATTACCCCTGATAGAGCGGGCCCGGCTGGCGGAAAAAATCGAGCAAAATCTGATAGACCATCAGATAATTTTTTTGCTGGAATGAGGCGTGCGATATGCCGGCCATGGATTTGAACTGCTTGTCTGGATTGGGCAGCAAAGCAAAGAAATTCAGCAAATCCTCCATGCCGGCGATGCCGTCCCATTGGCCGCGCAGCACCATGCAGGGCGCCGTGATTTTTTCCGGGTCCACCAGGGGCAAATTCTCGCACATATCCACATAGGTGCCGTTGGGGATAGACGTATCCAGGGCGCAGATGGCGGCGGCGAAGGCCTCAACGACGCTATCTTCGGCACAGCCCGAATGATCGCGGGAAAAGATCGAACGCACGAAATCCAGATCGATGGGGCGGCGCCGGTTGGCCTTGAACTCGGGCAGTTTTTTGCGCCTGTTTTCCAGCGTCGGCGAGCCTTCGCCGGTCCAGACAAAGGCGTCGAGGACCAGCCGGGCGATGCGTTCGGGATTACGTTCGGCGAACATGGCGGCGCGCAGCGCGCCCGACGAGACGCCGTAAAAATGCATCTTATCGGCGCCCCGCGTGGCGGCGATATAGTCGGTGGCGGCCTTCACATCATCGGCGCCGTTGGCAATATTGAAATGATCGTCCCGGTCTTTGGAGGAGCGGCCATAGCCTTCCATATCCAGGCACCAGCAATCATAGCCTTGCAGCGCAAACCAGTTCATGGCCGACGAATAGGGCCGCCCCGGCACTGTCAGATCAAAGGTCGGCGTCGAGGCCATGGACGAGCCGTGCACAAAGACAATGACGTCCTTGCCGTCCGGCGCGCCGTCGTATTTTTCCCACAAATAAAGGCGGCAATCGTCGCCCTTGTTGGTCCAATGCTCAAGGCCGGTGACGCGGCTTTCGTCGGCTGGCGTTTGCTGATCCATTACGCAGGTTCCCTCATGGATTTGATATGGCCGCCAAATAAGCGCACTTGCAGGGTGGAATCAATGCCTGACCTAGCGTGCCCGCTTGCCGATGCGGACGCGCACGCGAACGCTGCGCAGCGCGCAAAGCATCAGCGCATCATCGCCCGGGCGGACCTTTGAGCCGGTGAGCCGCTTGCAGGCCTTGGCGTTCAAGTCGGGGCGGATTGGCGCGTCATCAAAGGAGCGGCCCGACGGCGGGTAATAGTGGGACGTGGTCAGGCGCAAGGTGCCATGGCCCCTGATCGGCATCACGGTCTGCACCGATCCCTTGCCGAAGGATTTCTCGCCAACCACGATGGCCCGCTTCAAGTCCTGCAAAGCGCCGGCGACGATCTCGGTGGCGCTGGCCGAGCCGCCATTAATGACCACCGCCACGGGCCGGCCGCGCAAGGCATCGCCGAGCCGCGCATTGAAACGCCGGTGCCGGGAATTGGCGGCGCCGCTGCGCCCGGCCCGGGTCGAGACAATCTCGCCACTGTCCAAAAACACATCGGCGACACTGATGGCTTGATTTAACAGCCCGCCGGAATTGTTGCGAAGATCAAGGACAACCGCGTCGATGCGCTTCGTCCGGGACACCGCCTCGGCGCGCAGCTCTTTCAGGCTGCGGCGGAGATCGCGGGTGGTGTGGGCGGCGAAGCTGGCGATACGGATTACCGCCACGCTGCCGTCAAGGCGGGCGCGCACCGTGCGCCCGGGCGCGATGGCGCGCACCATGCGGGCCTCAAATTCCTTGCCGCCGGGGCGCATGATCTGCAAGCCGACCGCACTACCGACGGGCCCGCGCATACGGTCCAGCACGTCGCCGAGCGCCGGGTTTTTGAAGGCCACGCCATCGACGCCGGTGATGATATCGCCGGGGGCTAGGCCGGCGCGGGCGGCGGGCGATCCGTCGTGGGGTGAGATGACCACGGGTTTGCCGTTTTTCATGAAAATTTCGAGCCCGATATTGCCGAAATTGGGGGGCCGGTATTTGCGTTTGACGCCGCGTTTCCTTTTGGGGCGCGGCTTGGCAGCGGTAAACCCGGAATAGGGATCGAGGGCCTGGATCATGGCGCGCACCGCCGCTAATCCCAAGGCGCCCGGCGCAGCGCCGGCTTTCTGTTTGCGCAACGCTCGAATAGCGGCATCGATCAGGGTCTTAGGCTCGGTGCGCCGCCAGTAGCGGGCTCCGATGCGGTTGAACACTTCGGCGAACAAATCCAAGGCGCGAATTTTGTCGGCCTCGCTGCCTTTGGCCAAAGCTTCGAACACGCGGCCGAAGGCGCTCAGATGGCGATAGGTATCGTCTGCCTCGGCGCCGATTGCAGGGCGCGGTTTCGCCCGCCCCCCCAACCCGGCATCGGCGGGCTTCGCGGTAAGGCTCGCCGCCGCCACGGTCAGGGCGCCGAGCAGCAACAGCCATTTCATAGTTGCGGTTGTTCCACCCATACCCAAATGGTGCCGGATTTTGGCGCATCCATCAACTGGGCATTATCCGGAAGCTGCAACCCGCCTATTTCGCCTCGCCATGTAATCGGTTGCGATCAAAATCAGGGCCAGAACCGCGCCGGCGACATCGGTCCACCCGGCGCCCGTGGTCAGCTCCTGAGGGATCAGCAACAAGACCCCGGCGAGCATCGCCAAGCCGCGCATGGCCATGCTCAAGGGATTGATGAGGTATCCAATCATGGCCGCCGAAACCAGCCAGACGCCGCCGATTGCGGTGGTCACATCGACCACCAACAGGAACGCATCGTCGCCTTGCAGCAACAGGCTCGGTGAAAAGACGAACAGGAACGGCACCACATAGGCGGTCCAGCCAAAGCGCATACAGGTCCAGCCGGTCGCCATCGGCGGGGCATCGGCCATGGAGGCAGCGAAATAGGCCGCGATGGCCACCGGTGGCGTCAAAAACGACATCATTCCTAAATACATGACGAACATGTGCGCGGCGATGGGCAATATGCCAAGCTCGACCAGCGACGGCGCGACCAGGGCCGCGAGAATGATATAGACCGCAATGGTCGGCATCCCCATGCCGAGGATGATGCAAAGAAATGCGGCAAACAAGAGCAACAGAAACAGACTGTCGCCGCCGACTTTTAACAATAGCAGCGTGAACGCAAAGCCGAGACCGGTAACCAGAAGGATGCCGATGATAAAGGATGCACCGGCCGCGATCATCAGGAGATCGAGGATCGAAGTGCCGGTATCGTGCAGCGCATCGTAAATATCGCGGAGCGGCAGCGGGTTTTCCGCCGACTTGGTGATCAGCCCAACCACAACCAAAACCGCCGATGCGGTCAGCATCGCAATCTCAAATCCCCAATCGAGTTTGCGCAATCCGGCATAGATCAGGCCGAACAGCACCGCGTAGGCGACAGTCTTGACCAGTCTGGGGATGATCCTGGCTTCGCCAAAACCTACGCAAACCCCAAAAACGATGATCGTCAGCGAGGCGGCGAGAGCCGAAAGCTGCACCAGCCAATTGAGCGCGAACAGCGTGTAAATCAGCACTGCAAATGGCAGCAGGAACGGCCAGCCGTTGATCAGCACCTTGGCGATCCTGGGAATCAGGCTGTCCTCGACGCGGGCAATGCCGCGCCGGGCGGCTTCTAAATCGGCCTGGATAAAGAGGGCGACGTAGTAAAGCAGCGATGGCACCAGCGCCGCGATAACGATGTCCTGGTAGGACTTCGAAAGGAAATCCGCCATGATGAACGCGGTCGCCCCCATCACCGGCGGCATCAGCTGCCCACCCGTCGATGCGCAAGCCTCGACCGCAGCGGCGAGCCGGGCCGGGAAGCCGTTCTTCTTCATCAAGGGGATGGTCACGATGCCGGTGGCGACGATGTTGGAGACAACGATACCCGAAACCGAGCCAAACAGGCTGGAAGCGGTGATGGAGATTTTGGCCGAGCCGCCCCGGTAGCGGCCCATCAGCGCCAATGCAATATCGTTAAAGAACTGTCCGCCCCCCGCCTTCATCAGAATCTGGCCGAAGAAAACGAAAGTAACGACGATGGAGAGCGCGACTTTCAGAACAAACCCCATCAGCGCGCTGGTATCGAGGGAGGAATAGATGAACAGACGGACCACATCCACCTTGCGGGTTTCCAGATCGCCCGGCACCAAATGCCCCACCAGGGCATAGACCGAGAATAAAAGGACAATCCCGAACAACGCATATCCGGTGGTCCGGCGGAGGCCCTCCAGTGAGAGGATATAGATAACTGTGCCGACGATGATGGCGTCCGGGGGCTCTTCGAGCATGCGCTCCACCAGGGTGTCGAAGGTGAAGCCGATATACCAGCCGGCGGCCAGGCCAAGCAGGCCGGCGATCCAGTCATACCATGGCACGAAAGTTCGCACCGAACCCCGAACGGCGGGGAAAATAATATAGACCAGAAATATACCGACGCCGAGCATCGGTCCGACAATTTGCTCGTCGAGGATATTGAGGCCGGCGGTGCGGAAGAGATCCGACGACCAGGATAAAGACCCAACAGTCAGCAAGATTGCCAGCGCCGTCCTCAACGCGGTCAGGGCGGGCGATGAGAAGTTTCCGGCCAGCGTCTCGGAGCGCGAAAGCCCGGACCTGTTCTCAGGGTTACTAATCTCGGTTTGCGGTTGGGTAATTTCAGCCATGCGGTTTATTACCGACTTTTGGGAGGGTGATGTTTAAATAGAGACGCGCCCCGCGCCGTTCTTTGTTCTGGCGGCGCGGGGCGCGCGAAGCTATCGAGTTCTCCGCCTTAAGAGCCGGGCCAGATGCCCTTTTCCTTGAAATATTTAATGGCGCCCGGATGGTACTGCACCGAGGAGAACTGGGTTGCCATGCGCTTGTCGGGGAAAAATCCACCGAACATCGGATGCCCCTTAACCATGTCCTTCTTGTTTTCCGCCATCGCCTTGACGATTTTGTAAGCGGTTTCATTGCTCACATGCGTTCCGGCGCTGATCAGCAAATGGATATGCAGAAAGTTGGTCGGCTTTTTGACGCCAACCAGCGGCGGGCGGCCAGGCATCCAGGTCTTGATACCGTAATCGGGCCTGATCTTTTTCACCATGGCAAGTGCTTCCGGTGTATTCGGCATTTCAAGCCAGCGAATGCCGCCAACTTTGGCATCGACTTCGCGGACCTTGGGCGCCGGCGGTGCGATCAACGACGCATCCAGCTTGCCGGCGGCAAAGTCGTCGGCCTGAGGCATCAGACCGGAAACGTTGATCCCCTTGATGTCCTTGAGGGTCATTCCGGCACTGGCCAGGACGCCTTGTCCAAGCGGTGTGCCGTTGGGAAACGCCTGCCAGCCGATGGGATACTTCTTGCCCTTCAGATCGGTCAACTTGGTCATGCCGGAATCTTTCCGCACCATGATGCCGATCGGGAAGTCGACGAGCTTGACCAGAACGCGGAGGTTGGGCATGGGCTTCATTTTCGAAAACATGCCCTGGCCCTTGATGGCATCACCCATATTGTTGACGTCGCTGACGGAAATTTCAGCTTGGCGGTTCTGCACGGCGGCGAGGGTGGCGGTGGTGCCGGCAACCGGGATGACGCGCACTTGCAAGTCGGTGCGCGACTGCACGACCTTGCCAATAATCTGCGCCTGCAGATGGTTGATGGCGCCCGGCTGCAGCGTCGTGAAACCGATGGTTTCCGCACTTGCGGCGCCGGTAACGGCAACCGCAGCGGCAGCGGCGGATAAACGAATAAAGTTTTTCATGATACTGAATCTCCCACTAGTGAGCCCGATTAATTAAGAAGCATAATCTATTTTGCGAGCGGTCCGCCGACTATAATGCCTTGGCGGATTGTTGCAATAGATGGATTAATGCGCCGGCCTCGCAAACGGACTGCATACCCGCGCCCCAACTTTGGCGCGCCTTACTCCGCCGCTTCGGAGAGCGCCGCGAAGGTGGCCAGATGCGACAATGCCCGGGCTGCATTGTCGTGCAGGATGGCGTTTCTGGCGTCCTCGCCGATATCGGCTTCGGCCACCGCTTTTGCCGACCAATCGGCGCCGAACTCGGTGCCGTCTGTGCCGAATAATATTTTATCGGCGCCGTACAGCCTGACCCCCATTTCGATCGCCTGGGCACCGAAGGAATTGCAATCCATGTAGAGGCCCGGCTTGCTGCTCATGCGGGCCGATGGCAGCGGCTCGTCCGGCGTGTCCAGAAGACTGCGGTGGTCCATGCGCTCTACCTCGAACGGAATGTTGCCGCCGAGATTATGGATATGGACCAGCGCGTCCGGATAATCGTCGAGAATATCGGTCATGCAGAGGGTCACCATGTCCGCCGACAGGCTTTGCTGCATATCGATGGTGCCCATGCGCCGGGCAAAATTATCGGTGCCCGGCGGGGTGCGCGGCCAGCTGTCGCCGGGCGTCGGCCCCCAATGGATGAACAGCATCGCCTTGTGCGCATTGGCGGCGGCCAAAAGCGGCCGGTAAGCCTCCGCATCGGGCCGGGTCAGGAAGGCGTTGCCGGGAACCACGGCGCCGATCATGCCGGGCAGATTGATGGCCCGCTCGAACTCGGCCACCGCTGCCACCATGTCGGCTTGCGGCAGCGACGCATAGGCGGCGAAGCGGCCGTCGTTGGCGGCGCAAATCTCCGACACATGATCGTTGTAGATGCGGCACAGCGGCACCGATTCGGCCGCCGGCAAACGCTCGATCCATTGATGCATGCCGAACAGGGACAACACGGCGGTACTCACCCCCTGGCGGTCCATTTCGGCGAGGCGGGTTTCCACATCGTCGAACATCTCGGCGACCGGCGTTTCACCCCGGTTGGTGCGCAAAACCTCGACCCCGTCGCCGTTGGTTTCGATCAGCGGCGGCGTGGCGCGGCGGCGAAACGGCTCGATCAATGCGGGCGGGTTCCAGTGGGCGTGCATGTCGATGGTCATGATGGCTCTCCCTCGCGAATGTGTTCTCGGGACCAAGTTTGGCCCAAGCGGGCCAGCGGGTCAACGCATTCAAGGCGCGAACGGGTTTGATAAGCCCGCCAGTATTGGGATAATGGGTGAGGCGGGTATGGGAGGTAAGCCATGAATATCACCGGCATCGAGAAAATCATCTATGGGGTCGAAGATTTGGACGCCGCCGTCCGCTTCCACACCGATTGGGGATTAGAGCCAGTGCACCGGGACGAGACGGTTGCCGAGTTCAGCCTCACCGACGGCAGCCGCATTGCCTTGCGCGGCGCCGATGATACAAATTTGCCGCCCGCCGACGTGAACTGGCTGCATTTCGGCGCCTCCACGGTGCGCGAAGTCATCTGGGCCGCCGCCGACCGCGCAACCCTGGACGCCATCGGAACGGAGCTGTCCAGGGACCGCAATGTCTCCGAAGACGCCGATGGCATTCTCCACAGCAGCGACGATCAGGGCTATCACATCGGCTTTGCCGTCTCGTCTATTCAGGACCAGCATCTGGATTTGCCCAAGATCAACACCGTCGGCACCACCGGGCGCTGGAACAAGCCCGCCGAAGCCGCGCTTCGCCGCCGCATCCACCCATTGCGCTTTGTGCATGTGGTTTATTGGGTGCCGGGCGATACCGCCGATGCTATTCGATTCTATACGGGGCGGCTGGGCTTCGTGATCACCGATGATATGACCGTCAGCGGCGCCTTCATGCGGGCCGCCGGCACCCGCGATCACCACAATCTGTTTCTGCAAAAAAGCAATGACGGCTATTACGGCTTCCAGCACGTCGCCTACGAGGTCAAGGATCTGGACGAGGTCGGCATGCTTGGCGAGTATATGGAGAACGCCGGCTGGCAGACCAATGTGGGGCCCATCCGCCACAATATCTGTTCCAGCTTTTCCTGGTATCTGTGGAACCCGGCGGGCGGCTGTATCGAAGTGTTGTCGGATATCGATCATTGCGATGACGACTGGCAGGTGCGGAAAATCGATCCCCGCGATCCGGGCTTTTACGGCCATTCCTGGTCGGCCCGGCCCGAACATAGGAGCATGCGCCCGGCGCAATGGGTGGGCGACTAGCGTTTTGCATTCCTCCGGCGAAGGCAATAGCATCAGCCAACGGTCAAGCGGCGCAATACCATAAGGGGGGAGGCTAAAACTATGGCGACACTGGATTTCGCGTTTTGGAGCGCCGTCGGCGGCTATGCCGATCAGGACGGCGAGATGGCCGATATCTATGATGCCCATATCGCCCAGGTGCAGATGCTCGAAGCGCTGGGCTGGCATTCCTATTTCGTGATCGAGCATCAGAACTCGCCGATGATCGGGCGCATCACGGCACCGACGGTGTTCCTGACCGCCGTCGCCCGCGCCACATCCCGTATCCGCATCGGCGCCATGATGTGGCAGTTGCCGTTCTATCATCCCATGCGCCTCGCCCAGGAAGTGGCCATGCTCGATCACCTGTCCCGGGGCCGGGTCGAGTTCGGCACCGGCATCGGCGTCCACGAACACGAATTTATCCGCTGGGGCGTCAATTTCTACGAGCGCGCCGCCATATCCGAAGAAGTGCTGGATCTGGTGAAGCGCGCCTGGACCGACGATGAGGTCACCCACCAGGGCAAATATTTCACCTTCGACGAGGCCTTGCCGAAACCGAAGCCGTTCCAGAAACCCTATCCGCCGATCTGGGCGGCGGTGCATTCGGACCCGGCCATCGAATTTGCCGCCAAGAACAATTACCACGTGGCGCAGAACCTGGATGTGGATGACGTGGTTGCGCAAAAATTCGATCTCTACCGCCAAAAATGGACGGAGGCCCAACACCAAGGCCCGATGCCGAGGGTGTTCCTGATGCGCCAGGTTCATGTGGCGGAAACCGATGCAAAAGCGCACGAAGAAGCGCGCCAGTTCATCGCCAGCCGCGAAGGCGGCGCCGTGCCGGTGGGCGGCGGGGCGTTGGCCAAGACGCGCATCGGCTGGGGCACACATGCGCGCGGCATGGGTTCAGATTCGGTGCGCTTCGACGACAAGCGCCGGGGCGAGGTGATGGCCGCTGCCCGCGAAAGCTACGAGTACAATCTTGAGCAGGGCCTGGCCATCGTCGGCAGCCCCGAAACGGTGATCAAGAAGTTGCAAGAAGGCCAGGCCAAGATCGGCTACGACATCTTCTGCACCAACCACGACATCGGCAAAATGCCGTCCGGCATGGTCAACAACTCGATCCAATTGTTCGGCAAAGAAGTCATCCCGGCGTTTGAGGGGACGCTTGGGCGGGACGTGGCCTAGGCGCCGCGCACCAAATCCAGGAGCGCCGCCGCATCGTCCGGCAGGGCGTCGCCGCGCCAGGCAACGTGGCCGTCGGGGCGCACCAGGATCAGGTCGCGCTCATAGACTTCGCGGACGCGGTCGTCGGGGGCTTCGAATATCTCCAACGGCACGCCCGCGGCGCCCGCTGCTGCCGCCAGCGCATCGGTCGCCGGCGGGCTCCGCCCCAAACGCAATAACGTAAAGCCGCGCCCGAAATGATCGAACAGGGCCGAGCCGTCGTCCAAATAGAAGCTGGGGGCGCGGGCGCCGGGCTCAGCGGTGGCGATGTAGCGCACCGGATCGCTCGCCGCCGGCGGCGCATCATCGGCGGCGATGATGGGTGATGCGTAGCGGTAGCCAAATTCGATGCCCAGGCTTTCGTTCTCGGCGCCATGCAGTTGCACCATGGCGCGCCCCACTTCGGCCCGGTTGGCATCGCCGGCGGCGCCGGCTTGGCGATATTCGGGCCCGCACATTTTCCGCCATTGGGCCGAGTTCTGCGCATGAAACAGCGAGCGCTCCCGGTTGCGTATCCCCACCGGGCGCCGCTCCGCATCGTAACAGGCCAGCAATCCCGGCCCGCCCCAGCCGGCCAGGGTGGCGCCCAGCTTCCAGCCCAGATCGAAGGCATCGCCGACGCCGGTATTCATCCCATAGCCGCCGGTGGGCACATATTGATGGGCCGCGTCGCCGGCCAGAAAGACGCGCCCATTTTGGCTAGCGTAGCTGTCTGATATGAGCGCCCGCGCCGTCCAGGTGGAACGCAGGATAACCTGGTAGTCGAAATCCCGCCCAGCGAGATCGCGCAGCACCGCGTCCACATCCACGTCTTCATCGCGCATGCCCGGCCAGAGGATATATTGATAGGTCCAGATTTCCTTATCGTCCTGGGCGATGACGGTGCCCTTCTCGCCATTGTAATAATGCCAGGCCTGACCCAGATGCTGGATCACGTCGAGGGCGGTGGAGCGGAAATGAATTTGATGCGCCTGGCGCACGGCGGCATCACCGCTGAGCCCGAAGCCCAATCCCTTGCGGGTCACGCTGGAGGCGCCGTCGCAGCCCGCCAGATACCGGCAGCGGACGCTTTGCTCGGCGCCGCTTGCGCTTTCGGCGATGGTTGCGGTGACGCCATCGGCATCTTCAGAAAAGCCGGTGAGCGCCCAGCCAAAGCGCACATCTATGTTTGGATCGGCGTCGGCGCGGGCTTTCAAAAACGGCTCCAGCAGAACCTGGCTGAGGCGCAGGTTGGGCTCCAAGGGCTGGGCGCCGTCGTTGATGTCGCGGAAGCGTTGGCGTTGCTCTGCCGGCGGTGCGTAGGGCACGCGGGCCACTTCGGTTCCTGTAAAGGCGGTCATAAAGACCACGTCGTGATTGTTCCCGTCCGGACAGCCGAGGGCGCGCACCGGCGCCGCCAAATCGAGCCGGCGGAACAATTCCATGGAGCGGCCGTTGGTCACGTCCATCTTGGGAAATTCGGTGGTGGCGGCGCGCTCTTCGACCAAAATACAGCGCTGGCCGTACCAGCTTAAGACCTGCGCCAGCCACAACCCCACGGGGCCGCCGCCGGCGATCAGGACGGGCGTATCGAACGTTTGTCCGGATGCGTCTTGCATGCGCCACCCTTGCGATTGTCACGGTTGATTTCAAGCCTCGAATTCCACATCATTGCACCAGCATCATAACCCAAAAAGGAGCCAGGCCATGGCCGAAACCCGCTACCGGGCCGAAAAAGCCTACAACAACGCTGAATTCATGAACGCGCGCGAAGCCCGGGCCTTGCGCATCCAGGCCGAATATATGGAACCGGAAACCCGCTTCGAAAAGTTCGGCGTCCAGGATACCATCGTGTTTTTCGGCTCGGCCCGCTTTAAATCCAAGCGCCAGGCGCAGACCGCCTTGAAAGACGCGCGGGGCTCGGGCGGTGATGTGGACGCGGCGGAAAAGGCACTTGCCATGTCCCGCTATTACGAAGACGCCCGCGCGCTGGCAAAAAAACTGACCCATTGGTCCAAGGATTTAAACGCCGGCGATGATCGCCGCTTCGTGGTCTGCACCGGCGGCGGGCCGGGCATTATGGAGGCCGCCAACCGGGGCGCCTCGGAAGCCAAGGGCCTCAATATCGGGCTCAATATTTCGATCCCCAACGAGCAGCACGACAATCCCTACATCACCCGTCATTTGAGCTTCGAGTTCCATTATTTCTTCATGCGCAAGTTCTGGTTTGCCTATATGGCGAAAGCGATCATCGTCTTTCCGGGCGGCTTCGGAACCCTCGACGAATTGTTCGAAGTGGTGACATTGATGCAGACCGGCAAGCTGACCCGGCCCATCAAGATCGTTCTCTACGGCGCCGATTATTGGCAAAAAGTCGTCAATTTCGATGCCCTCGCCGAGTTCGGCACCATCAATAAGGCCGACATCAAGCTGATGACGGTGACCGACAGCGTCGATGACGCGTTCTCCAATATCACCGAATATCTGGCCGGCGGCGCCCTCCACGAGCCCGGCGGCGCGCTCTAAAATATATCAAAACTCGATGCCGAGGAACAAGACCTCGGTCTTGGCGGGCAGATCGGCGCGGCCCAAATCGATGAAATTGCCGTTATGGCGTTTCACCGGAAACCTGGTGCGCGCGATCTCGATAAATTCGGTGGGCCCGCCGAAGGAAAAATGCATGGGCATGATGATCTTCGGATTGATCTGGCCGATGATGTTGAAGGCCTCTTCATGGCTGAGTGTGACGGTGCCGTCGATGGGCACGAACAACACATCGATGCGCCCGATGCGCTGCACCTGTTGCTTCGACAGCATGTGATGCAAGTGGCCGAGATGGGCGGCGCAGATGCCGGCGGCCTCGAACACAAACACCGAATTGCCGTTGGTGGAGCCGGTGGCGCCAAGGGAATTGGTGAAAATATTGGTGGGCAGGTTGTAGATGCGCAAATCCCGGTGCTTCATATGGTGGCGCGCCATACCGCCGTCCGGGTCCCAGCCGCGCAGCACGAATTTGACCGCCGGGTCCACGTGATCGGCATAATGGGTGTCGTGGGAATTGTTCATGGTGACAATCTGCGGCAACCGGCCCGGCAATACGTTAAACCCGTTGAAATCGGTGGCCGCGCGGGCGCCGCCGGGGGTCTCGATCTGAAAGGTGGAATGGCCGAGATAGATGATACGCATCTTGCCCGCCGCCAGCTGCGGCGCTTGGAACGCGGCATGATGCAGAAGCGGGGCGCCGGCCAGGGACAGGCCGCACGGGCTCGGCGCGCCTTTGATGGGTTCCGCCGCCGCCGGCTGGCTCAAACCAATGAGCCCGGCCAGCACCGCCAAAAATGCCCATGCCGGTTTCAAAGGGGTGGCCCGCCAGGGCCGCCGAAGCCATCCCTGCCCGGCGCCATCAGCCAAATCTCGGTCTTTTCGGGCAGCTTCGCTTTGCTGATCTCGACCGTATCGCCCTTGATGCGCTTGATCTTGAACAGCCGCTCGGCCTGCATAAGAAACTCGTCCAACGTCGAGAACACGTTGAAATGCATAGGCACCACGACGCGCGGGTTGATGCCCTTGATGTTGCGCGCCAGCTCTTCAAAGGACAGGGTCACGCGGCCATCCACCGGCACCAGCAGCATATCGATGCGCCCGATCCGGTAAAACTGCTCCTTATCAAGGAGATGCGCCAGATGCCCCATATGGGCGACGCACAGCCCGCCCGACTGGATGATGAACATGGACGAGAAATTTGTGAAGCCGCTGCCGTAATCCTCCAGATTGGTGGGCAGGTTATAGACGCGCACATCTTTAAAAGTCACATCGTGGCGCTTCACGGTGCCGTCTTCGGACCAGCCGCGCAGCACGTGCCTGATCGAGGGCTCGATATTATCGGTGGAATGATTGCCGCGCTGGATGTTCATGGTGGCGATATCGGGCAACGCGTCGGCGCGGTAATTATCGTTATAGTCGGTGGCCACCTTGACGCCGCCCGGCGAGCGCACCAGGAACGAGGCGTGGCCGATGAACTGAACGCTCAAATGTCCGGCCGGCACGTCGGCCAGGCGGAAGGCGGCTTTTTGAAATCCGCCGGAGAAATTCTGGGCGATGCCGGCGCCGCAAGGGAAGCGCGCCTGCTTGAAAGGTTTGGTCTGGGCCAACCCGCCGCCGCTGATCAGCGACAGTCCAAGGAGCGCCAAGCCCGCCGCTGCAAATCGTGCCATCCCCATGATCGGTCTCCGCCTTGGTTGCCGAGGCCAAACCATCGGTCAAATGGCGAATTCCGTCAACTGTTAGAGGGGCACGAAACCGTGACAGGTGGCCTAGATCAGCGGCCCGTCCAATTCGTAGCGGCCCTCCGCATCCTCGATTTCCAGGATCCAGATATCGGGATCGATGTTTTTCTGGCGCTCAAGATAGGCGCTGGCGTCGGCTTCGGTCATGCGCGCTTCCGATCCGGCCTGGGTCCAGGCGATCTCGCCCGAGGCTCCGCGCATCTGCGTATAGAGCCGGCAAAGTCCGTCCAATGTGGAAATTTTGAGGAACAGCGCGCCGGCATCTTCATCGCCCCGGCGCAGCACAAAGATGGGAATATTTTGTACGGCGCAAATGCGCACCTGGGCCTGCACCCAGATACCGGTTCTCAGCCGATCGATGGCCATGCCGGTTAGGCGGCGCTGACGGAGGCTTCTGTTTCCTGGTCCGCTCGGCCGACCAGGGCTTCATAATCGGCGCGCAAGGTCTTGGTGATGGCGCCGACGTTGAACGACATATCATCGATGCGGCCCACCGGCGTCACCTCGGCGGCGGTGCCGGTGACGAAAATCTCCTCCGCGTCCGCCAACTCTTCCGGCTCCATATGGCGTTCGATCACCTCAATGCCACGCTTGGCGGCCAGCGTCATCACCGTCTGGCGGGTGATGCCGTTCAAGAAACAATCGGGCGGCGGCGTGATGATCTTGCCGTCGCCGAACATGACAAAAATGTTGGCGCCGGTGCCCTCGGCGACACGGCCCTTCCAGTCCAGCATAAGCGCATCATCGCAACCGGCGGCTTCGGCCTCGTGCTTGGACATGGTGCAGATCATATAGAGCCCGGCGGCCTTGGCTTGCACCGGCGCCGTGTCCGGGGGCGGGCGCCGCCAGATGGATGTCTTCAGGCTGATGCCTTTGTCGCGAGCTTCGGGCGAAAAATAAGACGGCCACGGCCACACCGCGATGGCCACATGGATTTTGGCTTCTTGTGCGGAAACGCCCATGGTCTCCGAGCCGCGCCAGGCCACCGGGCGCACATAACCGTCGACAATGCCGTTGGCTTCGCAGGCCCCAATCGAGGCCGCGTCGATGTCTTCGACGCTGTAGGGAATCTCAAAGCCCAGAATGTGTGCAGAATTGAACAACCGCTCGGTATGTTCGCGCAGCTTGAAAATGGTGCCGCCATAGACCCGCTCGCCCTCGAACACCGAAGACGCGTAATGCAAACCATGGGTCAACACATGCAGGTTGGCGGCGCGCCAATCGACCAGCGCGCCATCGTACCAGATAAGACCATCCATATCGTGAAATGCCGGCGAATTCATAACTTTGTTTCCGTATTCCCTGAATAAACGAAATGTTGTTGCTTTAAGTACCACCACCTGTCATATATGTCAACAACACTGACATAGTTTGAGCGCGCCAATGGATGCGGTAAAAGACACACCTCTCGAAGATGGGCCGGATGGCTATTCCGACGACGCCTTGCGCGACGCCATGGAGCTGTTGTTCTTCGCCTACCGGGATTTCACCGCCGAGCCGGACAATATCCTAAGCGACTATAATTTCGGCCGCGCCCATCACCGGGTCATCCACTTCGTTGGCCGCAATCCGGGCATGACGGTGAGCCAGCTTCTGGGCATCCTGCGCATCACCAAGCAAAGCCTTTCGCGCGTTCTCCGCCAATTGATCAATGATGGCTTCGTTGCCCAGGACGCCGGGCTCAATGATCGCCGCCAGCGTCTTTTGCGCCTGACCGACAAGGGCCGCGCCCTGGAGATCCAAGTCTCCGAGGACCAGCGCCGGCGCATCCAGCGCGCCTTTGCCGCCGCCGGGCCGGCCGGCGTCGACGGTTTCCGCCGGGTTCTGAAATCGATGATGATCGAAGCGGGCGAAAGCAAGAGCTGATGGACGGCGACAAACATATCCTGGTGGTCGACGATGACGACCGGCTGCGCGGCCTGTTGCATAAATATTTGACCGAGAACGGCTTTCGCGTCACCGCCGCCGCCGATGCTGCCGATGCGCGCGCCAAGATGGGCAGCATCGCCTTTGATCTGGTGGTTCTGGATTTGATGATGCCCGGCGAAAGCGGCCTCGAGTTCGCCCAATCGCTGCGCCTCACCAATTCGGTGCCGATCCTGATGCTGACCGCCATGGCGGAAAGTGATGACCGCATCGGCGGGCTCGAGGCCGGCGCCGACGATTATCTGACCAAGCCCTATGAGCCCCGGGAATTGCTGCTGCGCATCAACAATATCCTGCGCCGCCAACCGGCCGAGCCGGACGAGACGCCGACCGAGGCCCGCCTCGGCGATGTGACCTTCGATATCGGGCGCGAGGAACTGCGCCGGGGCGATGCGCATATCGCGCTCACCACGGCCGAGTGCCGGTTGCTGAAATTGCTGGCGGAGCGGCCGGGCGCAGTGTTTGCGCGCGAAGCCTTGATGCGTATTGTGGCCCCCGGCGGCGGCACCCGGACGGTAGATGTTCAGGTTAACCGCCTCCGCCAGAAGATCGAGCCGGACCCAAAAGTGCCAAGATATCTTCAAACCGTGCGCGGACAGGGTTATATTCTGAGAACCGATTAAACTGGAAAGGCAACGCGTGGCCAAGATCAAGGAATATCTGCCGCACTCTCTGCTCGGCCGCTCGCTGCTGATCATCGTCATCCCCTTGATCCTTTTGCAGCTTGTTTCGGCCACGGTGTTCTACGAGAACCACTGGAACAAGGTCTCCCAGCGCCTGGCGCGCAATCTGGCCGGTGATATCGCCGCCGTGATTGAACTGATCGGCCGCAATCCGACGGCCAGCTCGGCGAGCCAGGTGTTCGATTTGGCGGCCAACACCATGGCCATGCGCATCGATTTCGAAAACGGCAAAATCTTGAAGAACGTGCCCGAACAAAGGCGCGGCGGCATCGTCGATCGGATGCTGATCCGGGCCATGGACGAGGCGGTCAAGAAACCGTTCACGGTAAGCACGGACAAAATCGAAAAGCATGTGGTCATCGCCGTGCAGCTATCGGGCGGCGTCCTCAATATCGTCACAAATCGTAAGCGATTGTTCTCTTCAACCACCTATATATTCGTTCTCTGGATGGTCGGCACGGCGATGTTCCTGTTCGGCATCGCCACCATCTTCATGCGCAATCAGGTGCGCCCGATCCGCCGCCTGGCCGCCGCCGCCGATAATTTCGGCAAGGGCCGCGATGCGCCCCGCTTCAAACCCGAAGGCGCCACCGAAGTGCGCCTCGCGGCGGCGGCCTTTATCTCCATGCGCGACCGCATCCAGGCGCAGATCGGCCAGCGCACCGACATGCTGGCCGGCGTCAGCCATGATTTGCGCACCCCGCTGACGCGCATGAAGCTGCAACTGGAAATGCTCGGCGACGATGGCGCGGTCAGCGATTTGAAGGGCGACATATTGGAGATGGAGCAAATGCTCGAAGCCTACCTGGCCTTTGCACGGGGCGAGGGCGACGAGGCGCCGAAGCCAACCAATTTGACCCATATGCTGGAAGAGATCGCCGGTCAGGCGCGGCGCAATGGCGCCCAGATCGATCTGCATACGGAGGGCAACATCGTGGTGCCGGTACGCCCCAACGCCTTTCGCCGCTGCGTTACCAACATTGTCGAGAACGCCGACCGCTATGGCGAGCATGTCTCGATCCGCGCCGGCCAGCGCGACGATGCGGTGGAGATCGTGGTGGATGACGACGGCCCCGGCATTCCCGATGACGCCCGCGAGGACGCCTTCAAGCCGTTCTTCCGCATCGATAACTCGCGCAATCCGGAAACCGGCGGCGTCGGGCTTGGCCTGACCATCGCCCGCGACGTGATGCGCGGCCATGGCGGCGATATCAACCTGGATGGCTCGCCGGCGGGCGGGCTAAGAGCTAGGCTGACGCTGCCCCTTTAGTCGGCAGGCGCGGCTTCCGCAGGCGCCGCTTCTGAATTGCCGGAGCCGCGGCGGGCGAGGAAGGATTCCGCCAGCCCTTCCAGCCGGGCCAGGGATTTGTCGAGCTGGGCCATGACTTTATCCATGGCTCCGGTCTCGTCGCCGAGCCAGATGCGCAGCGCCCCCAAATAGACAACCATCAGCGCCTTGATCTTGGCGCGGCCGAGCAATCCGCTGGTGCCGACGCCGGCGGCCTCCAGCGCCGATTTCATGGCCCGCCGGGATGCGCAAAGCGCATGCACTGCGAGGCCGGGATCGGCAACCGCCAATTTGGATGGCGCGTCCGGCAGCATGGCCCGCAAGGCCTCTTTGTGGGGTCCGAGCGCATCAAAGCGGCACATGATCAGATCGAACAATCTCTCGCGAATGGTATCGCCGTCGCCGGCTGAATTTGCCAGCACTTGGGCATCGATGCCGGCCGCGAAGCCGTCCAGGATGGCGCGCTTGCTGGCAAAGCGGGCGCGCAAAGCATCGGGCTTGATTTTCGCCGCCTCGGCGATGGCGTCCATGGAAAGCCGCCGCCAGCCCTCTTCGGCGGCCAGTTGCAGCGCCAACGTGATGATACGCCAATCGGTGTCCGGTCTTTTCGCCATTCCCCGTCTCTCCATTGCCGCCGAAGCGGAACGCCGCCATCATAGCGTGATTTGTTCCGCTTCGGAAGTGGCACGCCGCGGCCTGGCATTTTTTTGTAGGGTTTTTGGCGATTTTCTATATTATCCGTGACAAGCGAGGTTCGGGTCCCTTAGTCCCAGTAAAGGGGTATTGCCGCTTGATCGATGGTTTTCGCAATTTGGCCCACAAGGCGCCCTTTCTGGAGCGCGAAGAAGAGCGTGATCTGGCGCGCCTGGCCGGTGCCGGCGATAAGGACGCCACCCAGCGGCTGGTGACCAGCCATATCCGGTTTGTGCTCAAGATTGCGCGCGGCTACCGCCGTTCCGGCGTGCCGATGGCGGATCTGGTGCAGGAAGGCATGCTCGGTCTGGTACAGGCCATCAAGCGGTTCAATCCGGAACGGGACGCGCGCCTCTCCACCTATGCCAGTTTTTCAATCCGCGCCGCCATCCAGGATCATGTGGTGCGCTCTTGGTCCCTGGTGCGGCTGTCCACCTCGTCGGCGCAGCGCTCCATGTTTCTGCATTTGCGCCGCCGCACGTCGGAATTTCTGGAAGGCGCCGATGCCCTTGGCGAGGATTTCGCGGCCCGCGTCGCCGAGCGCTTCGAGACCACCGCCGCCGACGTGAAAGCCCTGGCGCGGCGCATCGCCAGCCGCGATCAATCCTTGGACGTAGCCCCGAGCGGCGGCGAAAGCTGGCTGGAACGGCTTTCATCGAACGCCGCCAACGCCGAAGACCAGTTGCTGGCCGCCGGCGAGCGCAATGCCCTAGGCGAGTTGGTGGCCAAGGCGCTGGCAAAGCTTCCGGCGCGCGAGCAGTTTATCATCAAGAACCGCTATTTCACCGAGGCCAAACGAACCTTCGCCGCCATCGGCGCCGACTTGAACCTGTCCAAGGACCGGGTGCGCCAATTGGAAGCCGCCGCCCTCGCCAAGCTGAAGAATTTTCTGGAACCCCGCTTGGGCCGCAGCCAGGCCCTGCCGGAATAGGGGGCACGGCCCGGGCGGGTTTGAAACCCGCCCCTACGGTTCACATAACAAACCTGCGCCGTGGAATTTGTAGGGGCGGGTTTCAAACCCGCCCTTTTACCCGGCCAGTTCGCGCGAACGGTCAGCGGCGGCCTGGATGGCCTCGGTCATCAGTTTTTGCAAAGCATCATCGCCCATCAAAACCTTTAGCGCCGCCTCGGTGGTGCCGCCGGGGCTGGTGACGTTGCGGCGTAAACTTGCCGCCGCCTGATCACCGCTTTGGCGCATCAATTCGCCGGAACCGGCCACCGTGGCCCGGGCCAGAGCGGCGGCCAGATCGCCCGGCAGGCCCAACCCGATGCCGGCCTCGGTCATGCATTCGGTCAGATGAAACACATAGGCCGGCCCGCTGCCCGATAGCGCCGTCACCGCGTCCATCAGGCCCTCGTCATCGATCCAGGCCACTTCGCCGACGGCGCTCAATAATTCGCCCGCCCGGGCTCGCAGCCCATCGGTGACGGCGGCGTTGGCGATGGCCACGGAAATGCCCCGGCGAACGGCGGCCGGGGTGTTTGGCATCACCCGGATGATCGCGGCGCCGCTGCCGAGAAGGGATTCGAAATCGCTGATGGTCTTGCCGGCCGCGATGGAGAGGTAGGTAGCACCTGCGGCAAAGCGGGCGTAGGGCGGTGCCACGTCGTCCATCACTTGGGGTTTGACCGCGAACAGAATGATTTCAGGGGCCGCATGGTTGGCAATCTCGTCGATTGTGCGGCAGCGGATGATGTTTTGGCTCAAATCCGGTGGCAGGGCATCGTCGTTGGGCTCGACAATGGTGATCGATTGCGGCGCCACGCCCTGATCGAGCCAGCCGCCCAACAGGGCGCCGCCCATTTTACCGCATCCTACAAGGAGAATTCCGCCGGATGCACTTTCAGACATAATGGCTTGGCGCAGCGGTCACGCTTCGCCGACGGTTTCGATCATGGCGGCGGCGATGGCGTCCGATGCGCCCTTGCCGCCCCAGACCAGATGCTGGAAGGCCGGATAGAAGCGTTCGCACTCCGAGACCGCCACTTCGAGAACATCTTCGACCTGTTCCCGGGCCAGGCTGCCGGCGCCGCGCAGCGGCATCGCATGGCGGTACATGGGCAAACCTTCGCCGGCCCACAGGCAGAAATGGCCGAGCCACATGCGGTCATTGATCAGCGCCAAAAGTTCGTACACCCGGCTCAATTTGCGTTCCGGCACGCGCAACTCGAAGGCGCAGGTCACATGGATGGCGGATAATTCCGGCGCCCAGGCGAAATGCAGGGAGTAATTGCACCAATTGCCGGGCACTTCGGCGGCCATTTCATCATCTTCGATACGCTCGAGCCGCCAGCCTTGGGC
>CAUZTZ010000016.1:0-25386 GCA_963582805.1 Alphaproteobacteria bacterium | reverse complement strand
ACCAATGCGCAGATCGCAGCAATTCACAGCGCGCCCAAAGGCGGGCACGGCGCCGCCGTCAACCGGGCCGCGCCGCAAATTCCGAAAACAGCCGCCGCCAGGCCGGGACCGCCCCTCGGTGGCCGCCAGGATGTGCCGCCGGTGGTGGGCGGGCCGATCCATGGCTCAGGCCCGCCGGCCACCCGGACCGCGCCGCCCGGCCTAAGAAAATCCATCGGCGTCGCCGGCTCGGGATCGGGCTTTTTTGTTTCCGGCTTGGGCCATGTGATCACCAATGCCCATATTCTGGACAAATGCCGGCGCATCAGCGTGGGTGACAATGGCGATAATCAGACGCCGGCGGTCCTGATCAACAGCGATCGGCGCAGCGATCTGGCGTTGCTGAAGCTGCGCTCGCTGGAGACCGCGTCGGCGGGCGCCAAATCCCTGATCCGCAAATTGGGGCTCCGCGTGATGCCGCTCGCCGCGCACGGCCTGTTGCGCGCCCGCGATGTGGAGCTGGGCGAGGATGTGCTGGTCGGCGGCTTTCCCTACGGCGATATATTTTCTTCCAGCGTCAAGGTCACCAAGGGGATCGTATCCTCGGTGCGCGGCATCGGCGATGACGCCGGCCAGTTTCAGATGGACGCCGCCGTGCAGGCCGGCAATTCCGGCGGCCCGATCTATGACGAGAACGGCAATATCGTCGGCGTGGTCATCGCTCAGTTGAACAAATTACGGGTCGCCAAGGCCATCGGCTCGCTCCCGGAAAATGTAAATTTCGGCATCAAGGCGTCGACCGTGCGCCAGTTCCTGACCGCCAGCGGGCTGCCGTCAAAATGGGCGGCGCGCAATAAAAAAATATCCACCAAAGCGTTGGCCGCTATCGCTCAAAAGCAAACCCTCATGGTGCAGTGCCACCAGTGATCCATGACCTGGGCCGATTATGCTTGAATTTCTGCTCCCGGCGTCCGATTTCAAAGATATGACCGATACCAACGATAGGCCCGGAAATGAGGCTTGGCTGTTCAACGCTCTTGTGGATCTGGAAGACCAGGGCCTGCTCGGCGATTTCTGCCGCCATGTGAGCCTTGCCATCCCGGTGGCGTCCGAGGTCATCGCCGAAGGCGTGTGGCCGCTGATCCGGGGCAAGTATGACCTCGGTGATGGCCGTTACGATGTCGCCCGGGCGGGCAGGGACCTTTTGGGTTTTCTGCCCCTCACCCCGCCGCGCTCGTGACGGGTTACGTTTGGCGCCGCTGCGGCTGACGCCCTTGGTGATGACCGGATATGCCGAGGATGACATTTTGCGCAGCAGCAACGATGAGCCCAAGCACGCGCGCATCCAAAAGCCATTCCAGACTGCGGAACTATCCAGGCAAATCCATGCGCTTTTAGCGAGCTAGAACTTCGCCAGATTCAACGCCAGGCCAGCGCGGGGCGGCGCCCGATTTAGCTCGACAACCGTTTCCGCATGGTCCCCTTGGCCCAGAACAATAATCCCAGCGACAGCACGATGATATAGCCCGCGTCCCAGACCGACGTCATGGTGGCTTCGCCGGCGAAGGCGGCGCGGGTGAGGCGGACCGGGTGCAGGAGCGGCAAGATTTCGGCGACGTTCAGCCAGACGCCCGAGAGCCGCTCGTCGATGGGAAAGAAGACGCTGGAGAACAGGAACAGGGGCGTCAGGAAAAGCGTGAAATAGAAGCTGAACAGCTCGATCCTCGGCATGCGCAAGGTGACCGCGATGCCGATTGCGGCGAACATCAACCCGGTCAGCGGGATCACCAATATGGCCAACAATGCCGAGACGCCGGGAAGCAGACCGAAGGCGCCGGCGACGATAAAAAAGCCGCCGCCATAGATGGACGAGCGGGTGATCGCCCACAGCACTTCGCCGATCAATATGTCATCGGGCGACACCGGCGTGGTGACGATGACCGAGTAGGATTTCTCGTACATCAGGCGCACATAGACATTGTAGGTCACTTCGAACGAAGCGCCGTGCATGGCCGACACGCAGATCAGGCCGGGCACCAGAAACTCCACATAGCTGACGCCGCCCATCTCTGTAATATAGGCGCCGACGCCGATGCCGATGGCGGTCAGGTAAAATACCGGCTCGAAAAAATTGGGCAGAAGGTTCACCTTCCAGGTGCGCTTATAGAGGGCCGCATTGCGCCGCCAAACCGAAAGCGTATGCCGCGCCGACAAGCTCATCAGCCGTCATCCAGTTGGGTGCCGGTGACCGCCAGGAACACGTCTTCCAGATTGGCCGGGCGCTGGATAACGGCGCGCCGGTTGCCGCCGTCCAGATTTTGAAGTCTGGCCAAAACCTGTTCCGGGTCTTTGGCGAAGACCATGAGCCGGGTGCCGGTGCGCAGCTTGATCAAGCTGCCGGCGTCCTCCAACAGGCGTTGCTCTTCTGCGTCCGTGCATTCGAATTCGAGGGCATTTGGGTAGAGTTCGTCCTTGATCAATTGCCGGGGCGCGCCCTGGCGGATGGCCTTGCCGCCATTGATGATCATCACCTGATCGCAGAGCCGCTCGGCTTCGTCCATGTAATGGGTGGTCAGAAGTACGGTTTTGCCGTCCCCCTTGAGGCCGCGGATTTTCGACCAGAGGGCGTGGCGGACGGCGGGATCAAGTCCGGTGGTCGGCTCGTCCAGGATCAACAGTTCCGGCGCGTTAATCAGCGACATGGCGATCGACAGGCGCCGCTTGAAGCCGCCGGACAATTTGAGGACTTTCTTGTCGGCATCGGCGCCGATCTCAAGGAACGCCAGCAATTCCGTCACCCGCTGGGAGAGCAGGGCCTCTGGTATCAAATGATGGCGGCCATGGATGAACAGATTATCCCGGCTGGAAAGGTTCTCCATCATCACGTTGTCCTGCAAGGTGACGCCGAGGCGGGCGCGCACGGCCCTCGTATCGCGGCCCACATCCATGCCGAACATTTTGATCTGCCCCCGGCTCGGCTCGGAGACCCCATAGAGCATGCGCAAAGTTGTTGTCTTGCCGGCGCCGTTGGGACCCAGCAGGCCGAAGCAGATGCCGGGCGGAACCGTCAAGTTCAAATCTTTGACCGCATCGATACCGTCGAAGGTCTTGGTCACGCCCTTAGCTTCGATGATAGGTGCGGCGATGTTGGAAGGCGTCTGCATGGGCTTTTCAGATTATGGGATGAAGCGGCCCTTGCACAGCCCTTCCTTCGCCAATTATCATGGCATTTCATTTATAAAGGGAGCGTAATTATGGATGACCAGACTGGATTGGCCGGGCCCGCGCCGGGCTTTGTCAAATTTCCCGACTACGAGGTTCGCCTGGAACCGGCGGGCGCCCGCGTTCGCGTCATGCTGGATGGCACCGCCATCGCCGATTCCGCCAATGTGCTTACCCAACTCGAAACCGATCACAAGGCGGTCTATTATTTCCCGCGCGAGGATGTGCGCATGGATTTGCTGGAAGCGACCGATCACGAAACATTCTGACCCTACAAGGGACATCCGTCCTACTACTCCGTGCGGGTAGGTGATCGTTTCGAAGAAAATCTGGTGTGGTCCTACGAGACGCCCTTCGATGAGGGCGAGGAATATGCCGGCTATCTGGCTTTCTATTGGGGCCGTGTGGATCAATGGCTCCTCGATGATGTGGAAGTGACCGAGCATCCGCAAAACCCGTAAAGAAGGCTAAGCCAATGAACAGCAATTCCCTGGCGCCGGACCTGATTGTTCATAACGGCAAGGTGGTCACGGTGGACGCAAGCTTCACTATTGCCGATGGCCTGGCCGTTAAAGATACGCGCATCATTGCCGTCGGCGATGGTAAGCAGTTGCTGGGCGCCGCGGATGCGCGCACCGAAATTATCGATCTCGGCGGGCAGACCGTAGTGCCGGGATTTTTCGACGGCCACGCCCACATGGACCGGGAAGGGTTGACCGAGATTTATCCCAGCCTCAAAGAGGCCAAGTCCATCGATGATATTTTGGCAATCATCGAAACCCTGGTGGCCGATGCGGCCCCTGGTGAATGGATCGTCACCATGCCGCTCGGCGCGCCGCCAAATTATCTTGGTGCGGCGTCGGAGTTATCCGAGGGCCGCTTCCCAACCCGGCACGATCTGGACAAGGTATCGCCGGACAATCCGGTCTATATCCGCCCGGTCTGGGGGTATTGGCGTCACGACATGGCCGAGCCGCTGGTCTCGGTGGCCAACACAAAGGCGCTGATTGCCGGCGGCATTAGCCGCGATACGCCGGAGCCCTGTTCGACGGTGACGTTCGAAAAAGATGCCAGCGGCGATCCCACCGGCGTCTTTTTCGAAGACACCCTGCAGCCGATCATCGAGCTGACATTCTTCCGCGGCATGCGCCGCTTTACGCCCGATGAGCGTACGCGCGGCCTAAAACGTTCCTTGGAAGTATACCAATCCTTCGCCACCACCTCGGTGTTCGAAGGCCACGGCCTCGCCGCCGAGATTATCGACGCCTACAAACAAGTCTCCGCCGACGGCAACCTCACCATGCGCGCCGACGTGCCCTTAAGCCCATCGTGGGACACGGTCGCCGGCGTTGATCCGGGCGCCCTGTTCGACACCTGGGCCGGTTGGCTGGCCCAGGGTGGGCTCGGCGGCAGCCATCTTCGGGTCTCCGGCCTGTTCGTGCTGGCCAGCGCGCCGGAAGGCTCGGTGCTCAACCGCGAAGACCAGTTGCGCGCCGAGATCAGCCCCTATACGGGCTGGGCCAGCCGCTATTACGACCACGCCTTACCGCGCCAGCAACTGATCGATGTGATGGTTGAAGCGGCCAGGCGCGATATCCGTATCGCCACCATCACGCCGCCCATGCTGGGTGTGTTCGAAGAAGTGAACAAGATCGAGCCGATCCGCGACAAGCGCTGGGTGCTCGGCCATATCGGCATTTTGAGCCCCGATGATGTGGGCCGTATCCGCGATCTGGGTCTGGCGACCACCACCCACACCAACCGTTCGATCTATTCCATCGGCTCGAAACTGCGCGACGGCATGGCGCCGGAGCGCGAATCCGACATCATGCCTTTGCGGCGCATGACCGAGGCCGGCGCCCATTTCGCCCTGGCCACCGACAATCTGCCGGTCTCATTGTTCCATCCCTATTGGCAGGTGGTCTCGCGCATCGACCGGGTGACCGGCGAACGAATCGCCGAAGACCAGAGCCTGACCCGGGAAGAGGGTTTGCGCGCCCTCACCATGGGCGGCGCGTATTTGTGCATGTCGGAAAATGACCGCGGCTCTCTTGAAGTCGGCAAGCTCGCCGATTTCGCCGTCCTCAGCGCCGATCCGCTGACCGTGGACGAGGATGATCTAAAAAATATCCATTCGATGCGCACCGTCATCGGCGGCCAGACGGTCTACGAGCGGGACTAAGAACACCGGCGGCGATTCATCCCCACAGCCTCTCCGTCGCGATGCGGGCGCCTTCGGCCATGGCGCCCAACTTCGCCCATACCACCGACGGGAACACCGCTTTGCGTCCGGCATAGGTGGAAAAGCCGCAATCGGCGCCGGCTATGACCCGTTCGCGGCCAACGATATCGGCGTAGCGGCCAATGCGCTGGGCGATCAGCACCGGATGCTCAACAAAGTTGCTGGTGGAATCGATGACGCCGGGCACCAAGACCTTGTCGTCCGGGATCGATGCCGCTTGCCAATCTTCCCATTCATGCTCGTGGCGGGGATTGGCGGCTTCGAACAACAGCGCTTGCGGGCGCGCCCGCCCCAATAAATCTATCAGCTTTGACACCGGCAGATCGTGGGTGTGCGGGCCGGAATAGTTGAGCCAGCAGATATGCAGGCGCATGGCATCGGCGGGAATATCGCTGGTGGCGGCGTTCAGCGCCTCGATATTTTTTGTCGCCACGGCTAGAAATTGCGCCTCGCTCAGATCTTGATGATCCGTGTGACGGCTGCCGGCCAGGTCCGGGCAATCCAGCTGCAAAACGAAGCCGGCCTTGTGGATGGCATTGTACTCGGGCCGCATGGCCTCCACCAAGGCCTCCAGATATTCGTCGTTGCTGGAATAATAGGCATTGGGAACATAGGTGCGCAGGCAACCGGGCGAGGCGGCGTTCATGAACACATCCAAGGGCTTGGCGGCGCCGGCGGCGGCTTGCAGATTGGCCACATCCCGTTCCAGCGGCGCGAGGTCGGCATGCGCCACGGGGGCGTTGCAGACCGTCGATTGAAGGAGCTCTGGGCCGCCGCCGCCGAGACTGCCGGTGCCCAACTCGGGAAAATCCTGCATATCCCTGGGCGGCTTTCGCCCCGGAACGCCGGTGCCGCCGGTGGCGCCCAGCCCGCTCAAGCGGTGCTTGGCGTAGACGTGATAAGCCATCTTGCCGACCTCGCCATCGCATACCACGTCGACGCCGGCGCTGGCCTGGTCCTTGACGCTGGCCGCCACCGCTTCGGTGGTGCGCGCCCAAAGGGCGGCGGCGTCCACCGCTTCGCCCCGGTCTTCGCGGCCCAGCATTTCGATCAGTTCATCGGGCCGGGGCAGGCTGCCCACATGGGTGGTGAGGATACGTTCGGTGCTCAATTTCATAGCAAGTCCTCCAGACTGGACGCCGATTATGGCCGCCGCGTATTGGCTTGCAACGTCTTTCCTTGCATTCACCGCCGGGGCCAAGGAAAATACGGAGATGGCTCGCACCTTGGCATCGAAATTGTTGGTTTTGACCGTTCTCCTGGGTCTCGCGGCGGCTCCCTTGTCGGCGGCGGAGAAGTTTATTGTCGTGGCATCGACCACGTCGACGGTGAATTCCGGATTGTTCGATAAGATATTGCCCATATTCACCAAGGATACCGGCATCGAGGTGCGCGTCGTCGGCGTCGGCACCGGCCAGGCGATCCGGGTTGCCGAGCGCGGCGATGCCGACGTTTTGTTCGTGCACCATAAAAAATCCGAGCTGGCGTTCGTTGCCAAGGGCTTCGGCGTGGCGCGCCTGGATGTCATGTACAATGATTTCGTGGTGGTCGGGCCGAGCCTTGATCCGGCGGCCGCCGCCAAGGCGAAATCGGCTCTGGATGTCTACCGGCGCATCGCCGCCGCCAAGGCGACGTTCGTGTCCCGGGGCGATGACAGCGGCACCCATAAAAAGAGCCTGGAGATTTGGAAACAGGCGGCCATCGAAGTGAAGAAATTCAGCGGCAAATGGTACCGGGAAGCCGGCTCCGGCATGGGCGCGACCCTCAATATCGCCCAATCCATGAACGGCTATACGCTGACCGACCGGTCCACCTGGCAGGCCTTCAAGAACAAGGGCGCATTGGCGCTGTTGTTCGAGGGCGATCCGGGTTTGCGCAATCAATACGGCATAATTCTGGTCAATCCCGAGCGGCACAAACACGTCAAGGCGGGGCTGGCCTCGACCTTCATCGATTGGGTGTTGTCGGCGCCCGGCCAGGCGGCGATCAACCGCTACCGGCTGGCCGGCAAGCAGACCTTTTTGGCCAATGCCCGGGGAACGGTTAAGTTAAATTAAGGGAGAGTTACGGATATGAGCGTGGATACGATACCCGTTGTTGATCTGGCGCCGCTGATTGCCGGCGAGGACGGCGCGCAAGAGGCCGCCGCAGCCGAGGTCAAGTCGGCCTGCGACAGCGTTGCCTTTTTCTTCATCAAGAACCACGGCGTGAGCCAAGAAATGCTCGACGGCATTATCGAGGAAAGCGCCCGCTTTCACGGCCAGCCGGAGGAAGAGAAATTAAAGGTCAGGATGGGCAAAGATATCCTCGGATACAATCCACCCGGCGGCCAAACCCAGCGGACCTCGATCTACAACAAGAACACCCGCCGGGAAACCAGCGCGTCCTACTATTGCCGGCGGCAACTGGCCGATGACCATCCCGATCAGATTGCCGGCAAAATCTGGACCCATGAAAACCGCTGGCCGGAAAATTTGCCGGGGTTCCGCGAAAACCTGCAGGCCTATTTCGATGCGTTGGATGGCTTGGTGCATCATATTTTACCGCTGTTTTCCATCGCCCTTGGCATGGGTCCCGATTTCCTCTCGAAACACGAAGCCTTTTCGCCCGCCAATCCCAATTTGCGCCTGTTGGAGTATGTGCCCCAGGAGCCGGATCAGGACAATTTGTTCGGCATCGGCCCGCACTCTGATTTTAGCTGTATCACGATCCTCAATCAGGGGCCGTCCCGGGGGCTGGATATCCTGCTGCCCGACGGCGAATGGGTGTCGGCGCCGATGCTGCCCGGTCATCTGTTGGTCAACACCGGCGCATTTTTGACGCGCTGGTGCAACGATGCCATTCCGGCGACGCCGCACCGGGTGATCAACGAAACCGGCGCGCTGCGCCATTCGGTGGCCTTTTTTGTGGCCACCCGCTCTGACGTGGTTGTCGAATGCATGCCAAGCTGCCAGGGGCCGGACAATCCGGCCAAGTATGAGCCGACCAATTACGCCGACTACATCGCCGCCATCCGCAAAAAGAATTACGATATTGCCGAGCAAGACGCGGCCGAATAGGGGCCGCTAGGGGCCGAGCAAGACGCCGCCGAGTAGGGGCCCGCGTCAGCCGCCGCCATCGCCGCCGCCGCCATCACCGCCGCCGCCAAAATCCATACCGCCGCCGCTGTCGGCCATGAAGCCGTCGCCGCCGCCGGCGAAGCCGCCTTCCGCCGGCGCCATCTCAGAAGGATAGGCGGCGCCGCTTGATGATGCCATGCCCGCCAGATCGGCGGCGTGCGATTGGGTCCACAGCAATGCGCCGCTATCGGTCCAATGGCCAGGACCAAGCTCGGTCAGCAGATGCACCGCAAGCGCCAGATTAGCCTGCTCCATGGACTGCAAATCTTGGGCGCTAAGAGCGTAGTAGATGCCGTTCTCCACGCCCAGGCGCCGGTCGAGAGCAAACAGGCGTGGCAGCCGTGTCGGGTGCGCGGGATCGATGCCGAGGCGCGCGCACAAAAGCTGCCAGGTTCGGACGATGGCCGCATCGGCTTGCCCGGCGGCGGCCGGCTCGGGCGGCACATAGGCGCCGAAGGCTTGCCGGCAGAAATCCTTGTAGCCATCATCATCATCGGCGGCGAACGTCTCCCAGGCCGCGCCGACGATGCGCGACGGCATGGCGATGCCATCGCCGCCACTGTTGAGGGCCAAAAGCGAAAAATAGTCCTTGAGCGCCCAGAATATGGCGTCCCCGGGCTCCGGTCCCAGATGCGGGTGCGTGTTTTGAAGGGCGCGGCGCGCCGCAGGCGGAAATTCGTAAGCTTGGATAAAGGCCAGCCGGCGGCGGCGGATATCGGGGCGCAGCCATGTCTCCGCCGCGCGTTGCCAGGCGTATTGGATCGGCCACCGGTTCCAGTAAATCACCAATCCGGCGACGGCAAGCAGCGTTAGGATCACGATAGACAGCATGGCTCGGTTCCGCTCCCATGAGACGGCGATCGCGGCCAGTCTAGCGCATTTGCACCACCGCCGCCATTTATGAGTTCATGACCTGGATCGACCATTAAATACCAATTGCATTGAAAAAATCGCCGATCAAACCCACTTATAATGGTAGCGCGAGGGAAAGCAGCTTTGCGAAATTAGCCTGCTCGAGGATTGCCTTGGATCGTAGATCGGAAATCCTGTCCGTTTGGGACGGTGAAGAGAAGTTTCGGCGTGCCTTTGAAAGCACTGGAATGGGCATGCTCATGCTCGATCTGGGCGGTAATATCCGCTGGGTCAATCAGGCCTTCTGCGAACTTTTGGGCTATAGCGAAGCCGAAATATTGGACAAATCCTTCGCCGATCTCACCCATGTCGAGGACGTAAAACTCGGGATTGACCGGTACGAGCAGTTCCTTGCCGGCGATGCATCCTCGGCCGAACTCGAAAAACGCTATGTGCACAAGGATGGCAGCCTGATTTGGGTACAATTGCATTCGTCGGTGGTTGCCGGCGATCAGCCCGATCAGACCCAATTCATCTGTCACGTTCAGGATATCTCGGAACGCAAACGCATGGAGGAAGAGCTACAGCGCTCGCACCACGATCTGGAAAGCCGCGTTGCTGAACGCACCCAATCCCTAAGCCACGAAGTTTCGGAACGCATGAAGGCCGAGCTGTCGCTGCGCGAGCGGGAAATCAAGCTTCGCCAGAACGAAGACTGGACCGCCTTTGCGCTGGCCCGGGCGAAGATCGGCGCCTGGGAGTGGAACGTGCGCGACGACAAGCATATTTGGGACAATCAGGTGCGCGAAAATTTCGGCATCAAGGCGAGCGATGCCGAAGGCTCCCGCGAGGAGGAATTTTTCGAGGCCATCCACCCCGATGATCTGGACAAGGTCATGGCGGCAAATCAGCAAGCCTTGGGCGAAGCCGAAGATTACAATGTGGATTTCCGGGTGATCTGGCCCGACGGCTCCGTCCATTGGCTGAATTCCAGGGCCAATATCATTGTCGGCGATGACGGCAAACCCACGCGCATGGTCGGCGCCTGCGCCGACATCTCCCAGCGCAAACGGCTCGAAGCCCACGCCGCATCGGTGCAGGCAAATTTTTTGGATGCTATCGACGGGTTACAGGTTTCGTTCAGCCTGTGGGGGCCGGACGGTGCTCTGATCCATGCCAACGGCCGCTACCGGGAGCTGGCTGTCTCGGCCAGCATCGATCTGATACCGGGCGTAACCTATGGAGAATTTCTGGGGCGCATCTATGACGTCAATGTCATGGACCAATCACAAATGAGCCGGGAGCAATGGATCCAGTCGCGGCTCGCCGACGCTGGTAGTGACAGCTCCCAGTACGAAAATCTGCAACCCGATGGCCGCTGGATCGATACCAGGAAGCAAAAACTGCCCGACGGCAGCGTCATGACCATCAATTTCGATATCACCGATGCGAAATTGCGCGAACAGGTTCTGGACGAAGCCCGCATCGCAGCCGAAACCGCCAACCGGACCAAGTCGGAATTTCTGGCCAATATGAGCCACGAATTGCGCACCCCGTTGAACGCCGTAATCGGCTATTCGGATGCCCTCAAAAATCAGATTTTCGGCCCCCTCGCCAACCCGCAACAGGCCGATTATGTGGATAGCATTTTGACCTCCGGCAATTTGCTTTTGTCGTTGATCCAGGATGTGCTCGACGTCTCGGCGATCGAGGCGGGCAAACTGGATTTGCAGTCCGAGGAATTTTCCCTTGAGAGCTGCTTCCCATCGATAACCAATATGGTCAGCTTGCGCGCCGCGCAAAGACAGGTCTCGATCATCGATACCATCGATGCATCATTGCCGGACATTTTTGCCGACCAGCGCCGGGTCAAGCAGATATTCGCCAATCTGTTGTCCAACGCCGTCAATTTTACCGAGGCCGATGGCGAGGTGACGCTCGCCGCCGAAGCCACCGAAGACGGCGAGCTGGCGGTGACGGTTGCCGACAATGGCATCGGCATGCGCCAAAGCGATTTGGAAACGGCCCTCGATACTTTTGGCAGGATCAGGAATTCCGGCGCCAAGACCGAAGAAGAGGGCAGCGGCCTCGGCCTGCCGCTGGTCAAGGGCCTGATCGAATTGCACGGCGGCCGCCTGGAAATGGAAAGCCGCGTCGGCGTCGGCACCACGGCGCGCGTTGTCTTTCCAAAAGATCGGGTGTGCGGCGGGCGAAACCCGGCGGTATAATAAGCCTCTGGTATCGCCGGCGAGGGAAAAATTCATGATAGAGAAAATCGCGGTGTTCGGCACCGGCGCCAACGGCAGTTGCATCGCCGCCAACCTGATCGATGCCGGGCTGGATGTCACCCTGATCGATCAATGGCCGGAGCATGTGAACGCCATGCGCGAAGACGGGCTTCGCATTCAGATGCCGGACGAGGAACTGCATGTGGGCGCCCGCGCCCATCATCTGTGTGACGTGGCCGGCTTTACCGAGCTCTTCGATCTCATCATCATCGCGGTGAAGGCTTATGATACGCGCTGGACGGCCGAGCTGGCGGCGCCACATCTGGACGAAGACGGCTTGATGATCGGCATTCAGAACGCCATGACCGCCGGTGATATTCGCGCCATTGTTGGACCGCACCGGACCCTCGGCTGTGTTATCGAATTGTCGTCCGAAATATTCACGCCGGGTCTGGTGCAGCGCAACACGCCGCCGGCCAAAACCTGGTTGGGGCTCGGCTGTCTGGAGGGCGGGCCCATCGAGCGGCTCGAAGAGGTTCAGGAAATCTTGAGCCATGTGGGAGCTGTCGCAATTTCGAACGATATCTTATCGGCGAAATGGATGAAGCTGGTGGTCAATACAATGTGCCTGGGGCCCATGGCCATGCTTGGCCTCACTCAGCAGGAGGCTGCCAAACTGCCGGGCATGCGCGATCTGGCGGTACGCATCGGAACCGAAGCCCTGGCCGCCGGTCAAAGCCGTGGCCACAAAATCGAACCCATATTCGGGCTCAAACCGGAAGACGTCGCCGATACCAACCGGCTGCTGGAAAAACTGCTCGACAAATTATTCGGCGATATCGGCCCCAAGGCGCGCGATTGCGTCCTCCAGGATCATCTCAAGGGCCGCTATTCCGAGGTCGATCAGATCAACGGCCTGGTTGTCCAGGACTGCGAGGCGAGGGGCGGCCAGGCAACCGCCAACGCGGTCATTGTCGAGATCACGCGCCGCATCCGCGCCGGCGAATTGGACCCCGGCCCGGACAATCTGAAATTGGCCCGGGAAATGCTCGGCTAGGAATCTTCGCTTATCCCCGACATGCGGCGGCGGCCGTGGGACAGCATCAGAATTGCAAGCCCGATGGCCAGCACCGGGAAGATGGTGCCGGTGCCGTAGACCCATTGCATCGCCGGGCCCAGGATATCGGCTGCGGAATCGTCGGTGAGCCCGGAAACGGCGGCTACCAGACCGGCGACGGCGGCGCCGAAGGAATAGCCGACGGTGCGCAAGGTCTGCACCGATGATCCGGTGCGCGCCCGCTCATCCGGCGGCGCCGCGGCGATGGCGCGCTGGATCAACGGGTTGTTGATGAAACCCATGCCGGCCCCGGTGACGGCCAATAATCCGGCGATGGCAATAACCGGTCCGGTCGCGACCACATAGGCCAGCCCGGCCAGACCGATCAACATTAATGTCAGCCCGGCAAAGATCGCGATCGCCTCCTTGCGGCCTTTCCAGGAGGCAACGATAAAGGCCACGGTCGACCAGGACATGGAATTGACCACATAAATATAAGCCGCCACCAAGGGCGTGATGCCATGCAATTTCTGCAAATAGAGGGTGACGTATAAATTGATGAAAACCATGGCCATGGTGGAGAACATCATCACCCAAAAGGTGGCGCCCATTTCGGTGCGCAAATCCACGGCCTGCCTTGGAAACAAATTTCGTTCGGCCTTCGCATCGCGGCGAAACGCATAGGCGGCGACGGCCACGGAAACCACCACCAGGGCGATGCGCGCCAGATTGCTATCGATCTGCGATGTTGCGCTAAGCCCCAGCACGGCGGCGGCAAGCAGGCCCAGCCGGTTGATGGGAAAGCGGATTTTGCCATGCCCGGCTTCGGCGGCCGGGACCACCCGCCAGGCGAGATAGGCGAACACCAGGCCAAGCCCGCCGAGGCAGAAAAAGGCTCCGCGCCAGGCGCCAAACTCGGCGAAGATGCCGCCGAAGGCCGGGCCGAGGATGGTCGCCGTGCCCCAAGCCGTGGACAGCATCGACAGCGCTCGGCCGCGCAAGTTTTCGGGATACATTTCGGCGATCAGCGCATAGCCTTGGGATGCGATGGCGCCGCCGCCGATGCCCTGGATCAGGCGCCAGAAGACGACGGTCTCCATGTTCGGCGCCAATCCGGCGCCCGCCAGCCCGGCAACGAAGATCAGCCCGGCGAGCACCAGCGTGGTCCGGTGGCCATGGGCTTCGCGCACCGGGCCGGTGCTGGCTGCGCCGATGACCGCGCCCACCGAAAACAGCGCAAAGGTCCAGGCGTAATATTGGAGCCCGCCGATATCGTCGGCGGCGGTCGGCAGGATCGACACCACCACGAAATTGGATATGGCGAATAGGATCGTGCCCATATTGAGCGCCAAGGTATAGAGGCCAAGGCGGCCATGCAGAATATCGGCCCAACGGCCGGTATCGGAAGATACGGAATTATTCAAGGGTGCGTTCCGGAGCGTTACTGAAACTGCGACATGGTACTCGGCAGCCAGGTGGCGATGGCCGGGAAAATGACAATCAGCACGATCAGCAATATCTGGGCGACGGCGAACGGCAGCACGCCCTTGTAGATGGTTCCGAGCGCCACCTCCGGCGCCATGCCTTTTATTATGAACACGTTCATGCCGATGGGCGGTGTGATCAGGCCCAATTCGACCACCATGACCACGATGATGCCGAACCAGATGGGATCGAAACCCAATTTGGCGACAACGGGGAAAAAGATCGGAATGGTCAACAGGATCATCGCCAGGGAATCGAGGGCGCAGCCGAGCGCCAGATAAATCAACAGGATGATAACCAAGATCGCCGTCGCCGACATATCCAGCCCGCCGATCCAGGTGCCAATAGAATCGGGCACCGCGCTCAGCACCAGGAAATTGTTAAACAGGATGGCGCCGATCAGGATGGTGAAAATCATCGCCGACGTTTTCACCGTTTCCATCAGGCAATCGAAGAATATTTCCCAGGTCATGGTGCGCGCCATCAGGGCCAGCAACAGGGCGCCCGATGCGCCGACGCCGGCGGCTTCTTCGGGGGAAAAGAAGCCCAGATAGATGCCGCCGATGACCAAAAGGAACAGCAAGACCGTACTCCACACTTTTTTAAAGGCGCCCATCTTTTCGGCGAATGTGGTTTTGGCGCCCCGGGGTCCGGTCTCGGGGTAAAATGCGGTGACGATCGAGATTGTCACCATGAAAAATATGACGGTCAGAATGCCCGGGATGAAGCCGGCCAGGAACAACTCGCCGATATTGGATTCGGTCAGTATGCCGTACAAAACCAGGATTACGCTGGGCGGGATCAAGATGCCGATGGTGCCGCCGGCGGCGATCGAGCCGGTGGCCAGGCTGTCGTCGTAATTGAAACGCTTCATTTCCGGCAGTGCCACCTGGGTCATGGTGGCGGCGGTGGCCAGGGACGAGCCGCAGATGGCGGCAAAGGCGCCGCAGCCGCCGATGGTGGCGAGCGCAAGTCCGCCGCGCCGATGTCCAAGCCAGGTATTGCAGGCGCTGAACAGGGCTTCGGAAAGCCCGGAATTGCTGGCGAAATAGCCCATCAATATGAACAAAGGCACGATCGACAGGTTATAGGTGATCGGCGTCTCGAACGCGGTCTGACCGAGAAGCGCCATGGCCGCGTTGAAATCGATCAGCATGGCGCTGCCGAGGAAACCGGTGGCCGCCATGGTAAACCCAATCGGCAGGCCGATGGCCAGCAATACGAACATCAGGATAAAGATCAGGATGGCGAGAGTAATGGGATCCATGGGCTACTGGCCGGTTGCCCCCCCGGCCGGGCTGGTGACCGCTTGGCGCGCCGCTAAAACCAGTTGCAGACCCAGCGATGTGACCATCAGGATACTGGCGATGGCCATCACATAGGCTATGGGCCAGATCGGAATTTCCCAAATTTGGGTCATGTCGTTGTTTTCGATGCGGCTCGCCGCCTGCAGAAACAGGCGCCAGCAGACCAACGCCATGAACAGAAACGCAATCAGGAACGTCACCGTGTCCAGGGTGGCCTGAACGCGGGTTGAAAACCGGGTGATCAGGATATCGACCCGGATGTGGCCCCGGTGAATGGTGGTATAGCCGACGCCGAGATAGATCATCATACCCATGATCAGCTCGGTGACCTCGACGGTACCGACGATAGGCGAATTAAAAAACCGCCCGATCACGTCGGCGAGGGTCAGGAACATCATGACGGCAAGCCCGACAGAACCCGCGCGAGCGAGCCACATAGTGACTCGCTCGCTTAAACTTGTCAGGGATCCTGTGCTTGTTTCCGCCATGGAACTAAGGCGTTAGCCGGCTTTCATCATCTTGACAAGATCGTCCATGAGGGCCTTGCCGTTGAGGCCCATTTTGTTTCCTTTGCTAATCCAGTCTTCGGTGATGATGCGGATTGCACTGGCCCAGCGTTTCTGCTCCGCCGCCGACAAAGTTTGGATCTTGTTGCCTGCCTTCTCAGCGTCACTCCTGCCGACCTTGTCAGCCTTATCCCAGAGCGCGCCTATCAAGGCCGCACCCTTGGCGCCGCCGGCATCGGTCAATGCCTTGCGCGCCGCCGCCGGCAGGCCATCCCATTTCTTGCGGTTCATGTTGAGCGAGAACGGCGTCGTATAGAGGCCGCCCGGCACCATGAGATGGTATTTGACCAGGCCAGACAGGCGGAAGCCGTGCACCGCTTCCCATGGGAAGAAGGCCGCATCGGTAGTGCCGCGCTGCAGGCTTTCATGAGATGAAGGAGCGGATTGAACGACCGGAACCGCGCCCAGGCTCTTGGCGGTCAGAACGCCGCCGCCGCCGACACGGATTTTCATGCCTTTCATGTCTTCGATGCGCGTGACTTCTTTTTTCGAGTGCAGCATGCCGGGTCCGTGTACCCAGGAGGTGATCAAGACGGTGCCCTTCATTTCCCGCGTATCGAAGCCATTCTTATGGTACCATTTGTAGTGTCCCGAGCTGCCGATTTCGGCGTTGGGCGAGGCGAACGGCACTTCGGCGAAGCGGAACAGGGGCGCGCGGCCGGGCGTATAGGCGCCGACGCTCCAGGACAAATCGCGGACCCCGTTTTTGGCCAAGTCATACTGCCCGGGAGGTTTCGCCAGAGCATTCTTGTCGAGGATAATCTTGATGGTGCCGCCCGAGGCCGCTTCGACAGATTTTATCCAGGCGCCGGCGGTGCCGGTCATGTGATGCACCGGCGGCAGCCAGTGCGCCATCTTCAAGGTAATTTCGGCGGCCTCGGCGGTGCCGGGAAAGGACAGCGCCAAGGCGGCGGTGCCGAGAATGGTGGATGCGATAAATTTGGACATTTGTGTCTCCCTTGGTGACGTATAATTCATAAAGCCCGGCCGATTGTTTTGCATGGACAAGCCGGATCGAAATACAACAATCATCCTAACAACCAATGATCAGCAACGCCAATACGCAATTCCCGGTATTGGGCTTGATCGCCCCTCAGCCGGTTTCATCGGGTGGCGCTTGCGGCGCTTCGTCGCGTTCCGTCATGGTGTAATCGCGCACCACTTCGGCGATGCGGATGCGGTAACCGGCGAACAATTCCCGGCGTCCCTCGGCCTGGGCCAGCCGGTGTTCGGCATTGGCGCGCCAGACCGCGATCGCCTCGGCGTCGCGCCAGTACGACAAAGACAGCATACGGCCCTCATCGTTCAGGCTCTGGAAGCGCTCGATGGAGAGGAAACCGTCAATGGCTTCCAATTCGCTACGCAACTGGCCGGCGATTTCCAGATAGCGCGGCTTGCCTTCCGGCGTCGGTTCCACTTCGAAGATGACCACATGCATGGGCGTTTCCCCTAAAATCCGTACAGTTGGGCCGGATTGTCCACCAAGATACGCTTAATGATCGCTTCGTCGCCGATCCAGGTCCCAAGCGTATCCAGCATCTGGGCGTCATCGGGGCGGGGATCGACGCCCGGATGCGGCCAGTTGGAAGCCCACAGCATGCGTTCCGGCGCCTCGGCCACCAGCATCTTGACCAGCGCGCCGACCGCCGCAAACGACGGCGCGCCGTCCTCTTCGGTGAGGTACGGCGCCGACAATTTGACCCAGGCGCCCTTTGCCACCAGACCCAGGAGCGCCTTGAAGCCGGGATGGTCGGGGCGCACCGGTTCGAAAAAGCGGCCCACATGGTCGATCACCAGATCACCAGTGATACAGGCGATATCGTTTAAGCGGCCGGGCAGATCACGGCCATCAAGCTGCAGTTGCGCGTGCCAGCCATGCTCGGCGGCGCGCGCCGATAATTCGGGCGCCACCTGCCACGAAAGGGCGCCGCCGGGCAGCATGTGAAAGCGGATGCCGCGCGCCCCGGCCTTGGTCAGCGCCGCCAATTCGTCGTCGCTGGCCAACCCGTCGACCACCACCACGGCGCGGGCATTTTCGCCCATGGCCGCCACCGCCTCCATGGTGCAGGCATTGTCCTTGCCGTAGGTGCTGGGCTGGACAACGACCACGCGCTGTAGCCCCAAGCGGGTCTGCAAAATACGGTAATCATCGACGCGGGCGTCATCCAGGGGCGGAATAGTCGCGTCCGGCGCCATGGCATGGCCGGGCTCATAGATATGCATATGGGTGTCGGCGGCGCCGGGCGGCACGGCAATCGCCGGTCCCGGCTGGCCTTCGAAAATATAGGCCATATTGGCTACTTCTTTTTCGGCTTGATTTTGGCCAGATTTTTGACCGATAGGACGTTTTTGATCTCTTTGACGATTTTACTCGCTTTGGCTTTTTCGGCCCGGCCGAGGGCGCGACCGAACAAATACACATGCCCGCCCACCGAGCGCCAGCGGAAGTTGGTCACAATGACGCCCTTGCCGTCCAGCAACAGGGCGTTGATCTTGCTTTCGATCACGGTGTCGTCGACGAAATTCTCGACCACGCCTTTCTTCTTTTTGACCGGCTTGATCACCAGGATTTCGTTGAAGATTTTCTTCACATCCTCGATCTTGCGGGTCAGCTTTTCAGCCTGGATTTTTTGTTTTGGGTCCTCGACGACGCCGGTCAGCATGACGTCTTGTTCGTAAACGTCGGCCTTGATGGAAATCACGTCGGTTCCCATCTCAGAGATCACGTCCTTGGTAAAGGTCGCCTTGATGGCCAGATCCTTGGCGATATCTTCCGTGGAGCGGTCCTCGACGGCTGCCTCGACGGCGCTTTTGATGATCGAGAAGGGATTGATCAACTCGATCGCCTGTGCGGTTGGGGCCGCCGATATCAGGGCCGCTGCGCCGGCAATCGCCAGCCAGCCGTTGCCAATCGCTCTATCCATGGGCTCATTCCTAATGTTTTTTTAAGCGGTCCGGCGAGTGTAGTCAAATTTGCGGAATTGAAAATGTCGGAATCGAAATTAAGTTCTATAATTAATGCCTTGGATATGGATATTGTTCGGCCATCGCCGCGATTTACCGGAACACACAATTTGGAAACCGGAGCCGTGAACCGACATTTCAGTCTGCACCAGTTACTGTTCTTTTGTTTTACCGCCCTGGTTTCGCTGCCGGCGATTACGCTGGTGATATGGCTGGAACGCTCGGCCGTTGCCGCCAGCGTCGATGGCGCCGAAGACAAACATCTGGTCCTGGCGCGCAGTATCAGCCTGGCCATATCGCGCTACCTTCGGGACGTGGAATCGATTGTCAGTCACGTGCGCAATGATTTTGCCAGCGGCGGTCATATGGTCGCCATGTCCGATTTGCTTGCCGGTGCCAACATCCGGTTTATCGCCCGTGTGAACGAAGATATTTCCGTCGTAGAGCCGCTAGCGGCGGTCGATGGCTTGGAGATCACCCGCTTGCCCGATAGCTTGCGGAACGCCTTGTCCGGCTCGATGGCGACGGCCCGGGACAAGCCCGGCGCGCCGATATTTTCGCCGGTGGTATTCAATAACGATCAGCGCCCGTCGATCTATATCGTCATCGCCGAAATCGGTGGCGATTACACGCTCGCGGAGGTTACCACCAACTATCTGGTCGAACTGCAGAAAAGCATCAAATTCGGGCGCGGCGGCCACGCTGCAATCGTCGACGGCAGGGGCCACGTCCTGGCGCATCCGACCGACCAGTGGCGCACTTCGATCCGGGATATCTCCGCCATCGAGCCGGTCAAGCGCATGATGCAAGGCAAATCCGGCGTGGTGGTGTTTCATTCGCCCGCGGTGGAACGGGAAATGATCGCCGGTTACGTTGTCGAGCCGCGTTCCGGCTGGGGCATCATGGTGCCGCAGCCCTATCAGGAACTGATCGCCGAGGCGCGCGCCAACCTGGCCGGGCAGATTTTGATCATCGTCATCGCCACTCTGCTCGCCAGTATCGCAAGCTGGTGGCTGGCGCGCTGGCTGGTGGCGCCGATCCAGCGCATCGCCGACGCCGCCAAGGGCTATCAGCAGTCGCGCTCCATGGTGTCCGTGCCGGAGACCGATGCGCCCATGCCCGAGGAAATTCGCGTGCTTGCGCAGGCCTATAATGCGCTGATTGAAAGCGCCGGCGCGCAGCAGCGGCAGTTGGAAATCCGGGTCGAACAGCGCACCGCCGATTTGCAGGGCGAGGTTGCCGAGCGCCAGCGGGTCGAACAAAAAATGCGCGAACAGCAGACCCAGTTGGCGCATGTCACGCGGCTCGGAACCATGGGCGAAATGGCCACCGGCTTCGCGCACGAGCTGAACCAGCCCTTGGCGGCCATCTGCGCCTATATCGACGGTTGCGTGAACCGCATGCGCGCCGGCGCGCCCGAGACCGCCAAAATCATCGAGGCGATGGAGAAGGCCTCGGGTCAGGCGCACCGGGCCGGCATGGTGATCCGCCGCATCCGCGATTTCGTCGAGGACAAAAAGCGCGAGTTCGATCAAATCGATCTCAACGAGGCGGTGCGCGACGCCGAAGGGATGCTGGAAAACGAAGCCCGCCTCGGCACCGTCCATATCGAGGTGGATTTGGCCCCGGAAAAGCTATCCGTGTATGCGGATTTTGTGCAAATTCAGCAGATCATCATCAATTTCGGGCGCAATGCCATCGACGCCATGCAATCGGTGCCTATCGATTCACGCAAAATGGTCATTCAGACCTATTCGGCCGAGGACGGAACGGTGAACGTGATCGTCAAGGATGCCGGCCAAGGGGCTGGCTGCCGACGCCATTGATCATATATTTGAGCCGTTTTTCACTACCAAGAATGATGGCCTCGGTATGGGGCTGGCGATCTGCCGCTCGATCGCCGAAGTGCATGGCGGGCGCACCTGGTACCGCCCGCCGGAAAAAAACGGAAGCATATTTGGATTGACCTTACCCGGCACCCAAATGGATAATCAGAGCTTAGGCCGGAAGGATGGCAATGTCGGATCATGAGGCCAAAATATTCATCGTCGATGACGATCAGGCGGTGCGGGATTCCCTGCAATGGCTGATCGAATCGGTGGGTATGTCGGTGCAGATATTTGCCTCCGGCGCGCAATTTCTGGAAAGCGGCTTTCTGGATGCGGTCGGCTGCGCCATTTTGGATATCCGCATGCCCGGCATGAGCGGCATCGAAGTATTCGAGGAAATGAAGATGCGCGAATCCGACCTGCCGGTGATATTCCTGACCGGGCACGGCGATGTGCATCTGGCGGTGCGCGCCATGAAGATCGGCGCCTATGATTTCCTGGAAAAGCCGTTCAACGATCAATCCTTGTTGGACCTGATCCAAAAGGCGATCCGCACCGGCCGCACCCAGCGCAAGGAAAATCTGCACGTCTCCGAGATCACCGAAAAGCTGGAAAACTTAAGCGCCCGCGAGCGCGAGGTTCTGGACGGGGTGGTCGGCGGTAATTCCAACCGCATCATCGCCGGGCTCCTGAATCTCTCGGAAAAAACCGTCGAGTTTCACCGCGCCAAGATGATGGAAAAAATGGCGGCCGCGACCTTGGCCGATCTGATCCGCATGATCACCCAGGTCAACCGCGCCGGCAAATCCGAGGTCACCGGCGCCAGCACCTTCCACTAATATTCCCAATTTTATTTCAAACGGTGGATTTTGGCCGAGCGGTTGACCATATCGCCGTCCCAGCGCTTGGCGTAATCCCACTCGATGCCGAACTGATCGAGGCAGCGGGCGACGATATGGTTGACGATATCGTCGAGGTCTTTGGGGTGGTTATAAAAGGCCGGCATCGGCGGTAATATGGTAACCCCCATGCGCGACAATTTCAGCATATTTTCCAGATGGATATCGCTGAGCGGCGTTTCGCGGACCACTAGCACCAGCGGGCGGCGTTCTTTAAGCACCACGTCGGCCGAACGGTGCACCAGATGATCGCCAAGGCCATTGGCAATGGCGGCCACCGAGCGGGTCGAACAGGGCACGATGATCATGCCGTCGGTGACGAACGAGCCCGATGATATGGCCGCCCCCATGTCGCCCGGCCCATAGGTAACGTCGGCCAGCTCGCGCACCTTGTCGAGGGTGATATCGACCTCGTGTTCGAGGGTCTGCTGCGCCCATTTGGAGACAACCAGATGCACCTCGATTTCGGTTTCGCGCAAAACCTCCAACAGGCGGATGCCGAAGATCGATCCGCTGGCGCCTGTCATTCCGACTATTAGTTTTTTCATCCAGTGCTCCGGTTCTGTTGCAGGCGGGCTGAACCCGGCTGCCTATTCGTTGCCGCGCCGCTCCCGCCACAGCCCCAGCTTTTGCTGGACGGTCCGGTCGGTGCCGGCAAATATATAGGTATCGTCGTCGGCCTCCAGGGCATACGGCACCCAGCTTGGAATTACAAAGATATCTTTTTCGGTGAATTCAAAGACCTGCTCGCCGCCGCCATTGCCGTCGCCGTTGCCGATGACCGCCCGTCCGCCGCCCTCGACGCAGGTAAAGATAACCCCCTCGGTGGATTGGTAGCGCTCGGTTTTGAAGCCCTTGGCGAGGCGTTGCATAAAGGTGGAAATCGAAGTCATGGCCGGTGCGCCGGTGGTCGGATCAATGAATTCCATCTTCAATCCGTGATAGGGGTCGGGATCGCTGTCCCGGGCCAGCGCTTCCATGGTTTCGCGGGTCTTCTCATAGGGATAGGAGAAGATGGGCGAGCTTATTTTGTCTGGCTCCAGCCCCGCCGGGCGCATGTTCGAGCCATAGCGGCGCAAGCTGTCGCCGGGGACCGGGCCGGGGGGAAACTGCTCGTCCGGATAGCCTTCGTAAAAAATGGTGCCGAGGGTTTTGAGCAGCGGCAGATCGAGAATATCCTGCCAGATCACCGGCCCGTCGCCTTCGTTGCCGTGATCGTGCCAGCACCAATTGGGGGTGATGATGTAATCGCCATATTTCATCACCGTCTTTTCACCATTGACCGATGTATAGCCGCCGTCGCCCTCCAAAATCAGGCGCAAGGCATTGGGGGTGTGCCGGTGCGCCGGCGCCACCTCGCCGGGCAGGATAAGCTGCAAGCCGGTAAACAAGGTGTCGGTCGCCTGGGTCTGATTCGGCAGGGCCGGATTTTCCAGCATCAGGACGCGCCGCTGGGCTTCCTTGGCGGAGATCAAATCCCCCGATTCCAGCAAAATATCGCGTAATTCAGCATAGACCCAGATATGGGGAACCGTGCGCACGATCGGCTCCAGGGTCAGCAGATCCCGGTATTGGTCCCACAGCGGCGAAATGCCGAGCTTCGACAGGCGGTCCTTATAATCCTGCTGGCGTGCCGTATCCTGTTTATTCACGGGGCGGCGCTCATGGTCTACTCCAACGGCGATCGATTGGCGGCGACAGTACCCCGCGCGCCACGCCGATGCAATTGACAGCGCTCAAGGCGCGCTCAGTGGCCGCTGATTTTGGCATGGGTCGGTTTGGTTTCCTGAAACTTGGCTTTTTGTTCGTCGCTGGCGGGGCGCTGATTCTCGGCCTTCCATTGCTCGTAGGGCATGCCGTAGACGGCTTCCAGCGCCTGATCATAGTTCAGCTCGACGTCGCGCTTTTCGGCCGCCGCCAGATACCATTTGGACAGGCAATTGCGGCAAAATCCGGCCAGGTTCATGATATCGATGTTCTGGGCATCGGTGCGTTCCTGCAAGTGGGCGATCAATCCCCGGAACGCGGCGGCTTCCAGTTCGGTTTGGGTCTGCTTGTCCATGTTTGGTCGGCCTCCTTGGGCGCTGCAAGTGAATTTCGGTGTGGATTTTTACCACCAAAATCCCCAATTCTGCTAACTTATCCCCAGATAAATGAAAAAACCCCACATTTTGTTAGCGAGATCAGATTGAGCCCAACATATTGAGTATGGTAGAATTTTCTCCAGTCTTTTAAACTAGCGCAATTGACCGAATGGAGGAGGCCGATGGCCCAGGATGCGCCGGATCGGACCGAGGGCGGTACCCCGCCCATCGAAGTCGTTCATGACCGCAATAGCCAGGACCGCGAACCCATTACCGGCGGCCTCGATGAGCGCAGCCGGGACGCCGCCGATAAGGCTGCCGATGAGGCCCGCGCCACGCGCCAATTGCGCCGCGAACTGGCCGCCAGCCCGGACGCCGCGCCGCCGCTGCTCAGCGCTCCCGAATGGCGCCCGCCCTTTTATATCCGTTGGCGCCTTTTAAGCCTGACTGCGGTGATCGCGAGCGCCGCCTGGCTGACGCTTTCGGCGCAATATATTCTGACCCAGATAAGGCTGGAAGATTTGACCGCGCTGCTGTCGCACGAGCTCGGCGGTATGGCGGCCGGCGTGCTGACGCCGCTGGCGCTTTTATGGATGGTCGTCGCCTTTTATGAGCGCGCCAAAATTTACCAGTCGGAAGCCCGCGCGCTCCGCTGGCATTTGCAATTGATCACCTATCCGTCCAGGGAAGCCGAAGGTCGGGTCACGGAGATTTCCGAAACCTTGCGCACGCAAGCCAAAACCCTGACCAAAGCCTCGGAAGACGCATCGGCGCGGGCCACCGAAGCGGCCGGACTGATCAAGCAGCAGACCCTGGCGCTGGCGGCGGCGTCCGAAGAAGTGTCCATCAAGTCCGAGGGCGCCGGCGAGAAATTGCGGCAACAGGCCGAAGATTTGGTATCGGCGTCGGACCGGGCCATCGCCCGGGCGCGCGAAGCGGGCAACGTGCTGCATCACCAAAGCCACGATCTGTTCAACGTCTCGCAACAGGCGGCGGCGCGCACCGAAGACATCACCACCGCCCTGCAACGCTCCGGCGATGAATTGGTCCGGGTCGCCGAGGAGACATCGAAGCGGGCGCACGAAACGTCCGAGTTGTTCATTGAATCCTCGGAGCGTTTGTCCAGCGTATCGGGCGAGGCCCAGGGCCGCGCCGAAGCCATGGGCGAATTGTTGTCGGCCAATACCACGGCCCTCGCCGACGCCTCCGAAAGCGCATCCCAGCGCGCCGAAGTGGCGGCGGCCAATATGAAAGATTTCGTGCACGACCTGACACGCCGTTCCGATCAGGCGGCGGCGCAGGGTGGCGTGTTGTCCGAGACGCTCAACCATCAGGCCGAGAATTTGAACGATGCGGTCGCCAAGGCGGCGGCGCAAACCTCGGAGCTGGCGCGCCGGCTGAACGAAGAATCCGCGAGCCTTGCCGGCACCACCGAAGCCACCATGACGCGCGTCAAGGAGCAGAGCATCGAAATGTCGGCGGCGACCCGGGCGCTGCAGGCGTCCGCCGATGTCGCCGTCGCCAAGCTGGAAACTTCGGCCGAGGCTTTTAAC
>CAUZTZ010000015.1:0-25531 GCA_963582805.1 Alphaproteobacteria bacterium | reverse complement strand
TTTCGGCCATGGTGATACGCCGACCATGGCCGACGCCTGCCTGATCCCGCAAATAGCCAACGCGCGGCTCAACAAGGTGGATTTGGACCGCTTCCCGCGCATCTTGGAGATCGACGCCGCGGCAGCCGAGCACGAAGCCTTCGAAGCTGCGCTACCGACTAACCAGCCGGACGCGGAGTAGCTACCCCGCCCACTCCGAGACGATGCTTTCAGGCCCGACGCGCTTGCGTTCCTGGGGCGCTTCGGTGGCCGATCCGATATGAATGAAGCCGACAATCTCGGTCTCGGCGGAATGGCCGAGGGCAGCCTTAACCTCGGCGTGATAGGCCGGCCATTCGGTCAGCCATTGGGCGACGAACCCGGTGGCGTGGGCGCCGTTCAGAATGTTTTGGCACAGCGCGCCGCAGGATAAAATCTGTTCCGAATGGGGCACCTTGACGTAGCGTTCCGGGTCCGGATGAAAGGTGATCGCCAACAGGATCGGCGAGCGCGACGGCCGGTCCCGGTTGAATTCCACCAGATCATCGGGGGCGTCCGGATTGTCCTCTTTGAACAATTTGCCATAGAGCGCGCCCAGCTTGGCTTGCGCGTCTTTGCGGATAATCTGGATGCGCCAAGGCCCGACCCGGCCGTGATCGGGCACGCGCATGCCGGCGGCGATGATGGTGTTCAATTCGTCGCCGGTTGGCCCGGGATCGGTCATGTTGGCGGCCACCACGGAACGCCGGGTGGTGATCAATTCGATGGCAGACTTGTCGATGCTTGGGGACATGGCTTGATGGCGCTCCAAATTCGGGTTGTCGCAATTTTGGTATAGCATTCCAGCCCGGGATCGGAAAGCGGCCAAAGATCGATGCGAATGGGCTGGCGCATCGGCTCAGGCTTAGGCTAGAGCGGTTCCCATCAAATTGATTCCTATTTTTCCGGAACCGCTCTAAAATAGGCGATGCAGGACAATCCTGAAAAACCCCTGGCACATGTTCTGGCGATCGAGGACGACGCCATGCTGCTCAGGGCGTTCAGCGACTATCTGGTCTATTACGGCTACCGGATGACACCAATCCAATATACAGGGGCAGAGGCGCTGGATTTGGCGGGCTTGCAAGGGGACGGCGGGTTGCCTGACGTGATCATTTGCGATTACCACCTGCCCGGCGATCAAAGCGGTATCGACGTCATCCAATCCTTGCGGGCTTTGTTTGCAACCGATATCCCGGCGATCCTGTTCACCGGCGACGCGGACCCGGACACCGCCAGAAAGGCCGCCGCCATCCCGGCGGCGAAACTGCTTCTGAAGCCGGTGCGCATGCAGACGCTGGCCGATGAAATCGCGGCGCTTCTCAGCCCTTAAGCGCTATTTCTTTTTCTCGGCAAAGACCGGCAGCGTGTCGGCGTAGCCCGGATTGTCGATAAAATATTTGATCAGGGCGATGGATTCTTTTTCGTCCCACTCGGCGCTGCCTGCCAGTTTGCCGATCTCGCGGCCTTGCCGGTCGAAAAGGTACGTGGTCGGCATGTTCATAAGCCCAAGCGTTTTTCCAACTTCGACTTCCCGGTCCAGGTTGAGGGTGAGGTTCTTGAGCTTCAAACGGCGCAACATGCGTTGGGCTTTGCGTTTGCCCTCCCGGTTGACGTTGAGGGCGATTACCTGAAAATCGTCACCGCCGAGGGCCGCCTGCAACCGGTCGAGGGACGGCAATTCCCGAATGCAGGGCGCACACCAGGTGGCCCAGAAGTTCAAGAGCACCACCTTGCCCTTATAGGTATCGAGACCGGTTTCCTTGCCGTTGCCGTCCTTCCATTGCAGGCCGGCGCGGCTGCGCGCCGCCGGCGCCAGGGTGAAGTTCTGCATATGGCCGCTAAGCTTCGGGCCGGCGGCCTTGGCGGCCCCCGAAACCGGAATGGCGGCCAGGGAAACAAGCCCGGCGATCATGAGCGGGGCTAGGCCCAAGGATATCTTCATCAATTCGTTCCCTTTGGTGGCAAGGTGGCAATCTCAACCATCATTATATAGTCCGTAATCGGCCAAATACGGCGCGCCGCCTATGAAATTGCATAAACTTATCGTGATCCAAAGGGTGCGCCCCTACTCCACCGTCACCGATTTCGCCAAGTTCCTGGGCTGGTCCACGTCGGTGCCCTTCAAGACCGCCGTGTGATAGGCCAGCAATTGCACCGGGATGGCGTGCAGGATCGGCGCCACGAACGGATCAACCGACGGCAAGGCTATCGCCGCCGCCGCCATGTCGCCCAGCTTTGCGGCGCCCTCGGCGTCGGACAGGAATATGACGCGCCCGCCGCGGGCGATCACTTCGGCCATGTTCGAGGCGGTTTTTTCGAACAGATCGTCCGACGGCGCGATGACGATTACCGGCACGCCGTCATCGATCAGCGCGATCGGCCCATGCTTCATTTCGCCGGCCGCATAGCCTTCGGCGTGGATGTAGGAAACCTCTTTCAATTTCAACGCCCCTTCGAGGGCGATGGGATAGGACGTGCCGCGCCCCAGAAACAACACATCGGGCGCATCTTTCAATTCAGCCGCCAGATCGCGCAGACGCTCGTCATGGTTCAAAACCTCGGCGGCGCGCGCCGGCACTTCGGTGAGGGCCGCCGCCAAGCGCGCCTCGATCACATGGTTGATGGCGCCCCGGGCGCGCGCAAACTGGATGGCGAGGACGGCGAGCACGGTCAATTGGGTGGTGAACGCCTTGGTCGAGGCGACGCCGATTTCCGGGCCCGCATAGGTGCGCAACACGGCATCCGATTCCCGCGCAATGGTGCTTTCGGCCACATTGACGATGGACAAGATGTGCTGGCCCTCGGCCCGGGCGTGGCGAAGGGCCGCCAAGGTGTCGGCGGTTTCCCCCGATTGCGAGATGAAGATGGCGAGGCCGCCTTCGGGCATAACCGCTTCCCGGTAGCGGAACTCGGACGCGATATCCACCTCGACGGGGATACGGGTAATGCGCTCGAACCAGTATTTGGCGACCAATCCGGCATAAAAGGCGGTGCCGCAGGCGGCGATGGTGATTTTCGTTATTTGGGCGGGATCGATGCCGAGATCGGGCAATGTCAGGGTCTGATCGGCGGGGTTCAGAAACGAATGCAGGGTATCGCCGATCACCTGCGGCTGCTCGAATATTTCTTTCAGCATGTAATGGGCGTGGCCGTCCTTGCCGGTGAGCGCGCCCGATAGCCCGGTCTCGACAATCGGGCGCTCGACCGCGTCGCCGTCTTTGTTCCGGATGCTAACCCGGGCGCCCTCGATCACCGCCAGATCGCCGTCTTCCAGATAGGTGATGCGCTGGGTCATGGGCGCCAGCGCATGGGCGTCGGAGCCGATGAAGGTTTCGCCCTCGCCATAGCCGATGGCCAGCGGGCTGCCGCGCCGGGCGGCGATCATCAGATCATGAAAGCCTGCAAAGATGATGCCGAGCGCAAAGGCACCGTCGAGGCGGGCCAGCGCCGCTTCGGTCGCCGCCGCCGGGCCAAGGCCGCCTTCCAGCAGATGGGTGATCAAATGGACGATCACCTCGGTATCGGTGTCGGAGGCCAATTGGCGGCCGGCGGCTTCCAGCTCGGCCTTCAGATCGCGGAAATTTTCGATGATGCCGTTATGGACCAGGGCGACGCGCCTTGTGGCGTGGGGGTGGGCGTTAATCTCGTTGGGCACGCCGTGGGTGGCCCATCTTGTATGGCCAATGCCGGTGACGCCGGCAAGCGGATCATCGCCGAGGCGCGCTTCCAGATTGACCAGCTTGCCCTCGGCGCGCCGGCGCACGATGCCGCCATTGGCGAGCGTCGCGATGCCGGCCGAATCATAGCCCCGATATTCGAGCCGTTTTAATCCCTCTAAAAGGCGCGCCGCCGCCGCGTCCTTGCCGACTATGCCGATAATGCCGCACATCAGTCCGGGTCCGGCTTTTTGCCAGCCTGCTTGGCGCGCTGCTTGGCGGCCCAGCCGGGAATCTCGGTCTGCAAGCCCCTTGCCACGGCCAGGGCGTCTGCCTCCACATCGCGGGTAATGACGCTGCCGGCGCCAGTGACGGCGCCGTCGCCGACGCGCACCGGCGCCACCAGGGCGCTGTTGGAGCCGATGAAGGCGCCGGCGCCGATCTCGGTCACGGTTTTCAGGTAACCGTCGTAATTACAGGTGATGGCGCCGGCGCCGATATTGGCCCCGGCGCCGACGCTGGCATCGCCGATATAGGCCAGATGGTTGGCCTTGGCGCCGGCCGCCATCGAGGCGTTCTTGATCTCGACGAAATTGCCGATATGCACGTCCGGCCCAATAGCTGCGCCGGGACGCAGGCGCGCGAACGGCCCGATAATGGCGCCGCTCTCAATCGCGGCGCCGTCGATATGGCAAAAGGCGCGGATTTCCACATTATCGGCGACGGTGACGCCGGGCCCGAAGACCACATTTGGACCGATAGTCACGTCACGGCCCAGCTTGGTATCGAACGAAAAATAGACGGTCGCCGGATCGGCCAGGGTGGCGCCGCCGGCCATGGCGGCAGCGCGCAGGCGGGTTTGCAACTCCGCCTCGGCGGCGGCCAGTTCGGCCCTGGAATTGACGCCCAGAAGCTCCACCTCGTCGCCTTCCACCACTTGGCATTGGCGGCCTTCGGCCACCGAAATGCCGACGATGTCGGTGAGATAATATTCGCCCTTGGCGTTTTCCCGGCCGATGGCGTCCACCCAGTCGGTGAAGCGGGCGCCGTCGATGGCCAGGATGCCGGAATTATAGAGCCCGGTGTGCAAGTCTTCGTCGCCCGCGTCGGCGGCCTCGACGATATGGTCCAGGCTGTCGGCATCGCCGAGAACCAGCCGCCCGTAGGCGCCCGGATCGTTGGCTTGAAAGCCAAGCACGACCACGCCCGGGTCCAATTTTCCGGCGCGGGCGGTGAGCAGGCGCCCCATGGCATCGGCGGTGATAAGCGGCGAATCCCCATAGAGGATCAGGATATTGCCTGCAAAACCCTGCAACTCGGGCAAGGCCTGGCGCGCCGCGTGGCCGGTGCCGAGCCGTTCTTCCTGCACCACACAGCTGGCATTCAGGGGATGATCGGCGACGGCGACGGCAACCTGGTCCATGCCCGGGCCGATAACCACCACCACCCGCTCGGGCGTGAGGTCCGCAACCGTATCCATCAGATGCAAAAGCATCGGCCGCCCGGCCACGCTGTGCAGCACCTTGGGCAGGTCCGATTGCATGCGCGTGCCAAGGCCGGCGGCCAGAATGATGACGGCGGTGGGTCTGCTTACCATCTCGAGGAAAGTCCGGGCAAATCGTTATGGGATGCGGAAATTTGAAGCGGACATTGCCACAGGCCGCCAAGACCGCCAAGTCAATTCATGTTACGGAATTTTGCAGGGTAGGTTTGCGGGCTTTGTAATTCCCGGAGGCGTGTTCTACCCTTGTTACCAGTGACCATAAACAAGGGGACAGGTTATGGCGGAAATAAATGGATTGCGTGAGATTGCCTATGTGGACTGCAAGGGCGGCGGCCAGATCGAGGTGTCCGACGGCATCGCCTATGTGGGCCATACGGAAGGCCCGGAAGCGACCACCATCATCGACGTCAAGGACGCCAATAACCCGAAAATTCTGGAAACCGTGATGTGCGCCCATAGCGGCGTCCACGCCCACAAAGTGCGCGTGCATGACGGCATCATGCTTACCAATTACGAATCCATCGCCTATGCCGGCGAGCCCGAAGCCGGCTTCCAGGCGGGCCTCAACATCTATGACGTTTCCGATCCCGGCAATCCGAAGCACATCAATCAGTGGATCACAGCAGGCAACGGCGTCCACCGCTTCACCTATGACGGCCACTACGCCTATCTGTCGGCCACGGTCGAAGGCTATACCAACCGCATCGTCGTGATCATGGACCTTTCCGATCCGATGGCCCCTGAAGAGGTCGGCCGCTGGTGGTGGCCCGGCCAATGGACGGCGGGCGGCGAGGAGCCCGATATTCCGGCCGAGCACATCATGTGCCACCATCCGATCCGCATGGGCGACAAGCTGTATGTCAGCTATTGGCACGCCGGCTGGGCGATCCTGGATATATCCGACATGAGCAATCCCACCTGCCTGTCGCGCATGTCCTGGACCAAGACCACCGGCGTTCCCACCCACACCTGCCTGCCGATCCCGTTTCCATTGCGCGGCATGGACGTGATGCTGGTCGCCGACGAAGACGTGGCCAAGACCAAGCCGTCGGGACCGGCCCACCTTTGGATGGTGAATGTTTCGGACCTGGAAAACCCGATGCCGTTCGCTTCGTTCCAGCTCGACGGCCTCGACACCGGCACGCCGATGCCGACGCAAACCGGCTGCCACCAGCCGGTGGAAGTGGTGCGCTCGACCGAAATTCCGGTGACCTGGTTCGAAAACGGGCTGCGCGTCGTCGATATCGCCGATCCGCATGCGCCGAAAGAGGTGGCCTCGTTCGTACCGGACGCGCCGGAAGGCTTCGACAAACCGCTTGGCAATGATGTCTATCAGGATGATGCCGGCATCATCTATTTGATCGACCGCCGGCGCGGGCTGCATTTGTTGGAGCGGGTCTAGCCATTCTTGACAGGCGCGCTGCGGCCACATTATATGCGCCGGGTAAGGGCGATTAGCTCAGTTTGGCAGAGCACCGTGTTCACATCGCGGGGGTCACTGGTTCAAGTCCAGTATCGCCCACCATTACTCTGGCTGCATGCAAGGTCTTAAAATCCGGCGCCCGCGCTGGCCATTTTTTTTCTCGCCACCCTTCAAAATCCCGCAAACCTCCCCATTTAGTAGATACTCCTCGGCGCTTTCATTACTGCCACGGGATTTATCCCCTGCCATGTTGAAACCGCCGTGGGGTTATTACCAAATACAGCCGCGGTTGAGCGCATCGGCTGTATCGACGCGATATATTGTACGCCAGAGGTGCCTGCCCTATACTTTCGATATCGGGCCGGCACCAATAAAAAATCGATGGCGCGATCAGGCACGTGACGACACCAGGTGGGGTTTGGATCATGCACAACACGTCTCTGTATTCCAGTAGCGGCCGGCTGCCTCTCGGCGACGTCCTGACCTTGGACGATATCGAGACATTCTTCGACGACATTGCCGACACCTATATCAGGGCCAGCCTGGATGGCGAGGTTATCATCGTCTCGGAAGGCGTCGAAATCTTGCTCGGCTATAACGTGATGGAGGTGGTCGGGCGGCGGCTTTCGGAATTTCAAATCGATCCCCGGGATTTGACGACCATGCTGGAGGCCCTCGAAGGCGCGTCCGGCACCCTTGGCGGATACCGCTCCCTGATGCGCAAAAAAGATGGCCGCCAGGTCTGGGTGTCCACCAACTACCGGTATTTTTTCGGGCCCGATGGCCGGAAAGCCGGCGTCGAAGGCATCAGCCGCGACATCTCGGACGATGTTCTGGCCAACGAGCAGGTCATCATCGCGCGCAACGATCTGGAAGAAATGGTCCGCATGCGGACCCGGGAATTGGAAGACAGCATCGCCCGCTTCAAAGATTTCACCGCCGCCCAGGCGGACCGGTTGTGGGAGACCGACGCCGAACACAACATTACGTTCGCGACCGAACCCAAGGACCGCGAAACCTTCGTCGATATGTCCGAATTTATCGGCGTGCCGTTCTGGAACATAGCTGTCGGCAAGGTGACGCAAGGCAACGGCGCGGCATTGCAAAACATAATGGACAGCCACGAGCCGTTTCGCCGCTTTCATTTGATCCGGGAACTGGCCGGGGGCCGCAAACGCCATCTTCGCATGTCCGGCGTGCCAGTGTTCGATGATGCCGGGGAATTTTGCGGCTACCGGGGCGCGACCAGCAACGAAACCAAATTCGCCGATGCCCAGGATGAAGCGGACCAGGCCAGATCCCTTTTGTTCGACGCGTTCGAGGGCATAACCGGCGAGTTTGCACTTTGGGACGCGGATAAGAATTTCGTCATGTGCAATGACAAATACCGCAAAAGCCTGCCCCTGGCGGCCGATATATTGAAGCCGGGGCTTCCCTATGAAGCGCACGCACGGATCATTGCCATAACCCATTATTGCGACGAAGATTCTGACGAGCTGGAAGGCCTCATCGACCGGATGATGACCCGGCTCGATGATACAACCAGGCCGTTCGAAGTGCGCGGCAGGGACGGGAAATGGCAGTTGATCCGCAATTACCGCACACTGGATGGCGGCACATTCACCTTCCGCACCAATATTTCGCAGCGCAAAGAGGCTGAATTAGCGCTCGCGCAATCAGAACAACGGTTCCGGGATTTCACCAAATCGGCCGCCGACCGGTATTGGGAAACCGACGTCGATCACCGCTTTACCTATCTTTCCGATGCGCCCCCCGGCTCGCACCGCATCGAGGCCGAGCGTTTCCTGGGCAAAACCCGTTGGGAAATTGACCAGGTGCAGGGATCGGACATCGATTGGGTCCGGCACCGGAGCGATCTGGATGGCCACCGTGCGTTCAATGATTTCCGCTATTCCTATGTCTTTGAAGACGGAACCGTCATCTATCTCAGGGTTTCCGGCGTTCCGGTCTTTGCCGAGGATGGCGGCTTCCAGGGCTATCGGGGCACGGTTTTGGACGAGACCGAAACCGTCGAGGCCAGAAAAATCAGCGCCGATATTCAAACGCAATTTTTCGATGCCATCGACAATGCATCAGACGGCATTGTCCTCTGGGGGCCTGATGAACGGCTGGTTATGTGCAACTCGGAGTTTCGGAATTCCAACGCTGCATTTGCCGACAAATTGGTCCCCGGAACCAAGTTTGAAGACTTTATTCGGACCATCGCGAAGAGCGGACAAATTCCTGAAGCCTTCGATGAGCCGGAAGACTTTGTCGCCGACCGTTTGAAAAACCACCGCAGTCCCGGCACCAAGTATGATGGACTTATCCGCGGCGACAGGATTATACAAATTCGCCGCGAACGGCTGCCCGACGGCAGCGTTATCGCCTTCAATACCGACGTCACCGAACGCCGTCACGCGGAAGAGCGGTTCCGCACCGTGATGGAAAACGCCACGGTCGGCAATATCGTCATCGATGGCGATGGCCGGATCGAAACCGTCAATTCCGCCGCCTTGAAGATATTCGGATACGAGGAAGGCGAAATGACCGGGCGCAATGTCCGCATGCTGATGCCGGAACCGGACCGGTCCGGGCATGACGGCTACCTTGAAAATTATTTGCAGACCGGCCAGGCGAAAATTATCGGCAGCGGCCGCGAGGTCGAAGGCTTGCGCAAAGGCGGCGAGATATTCCCAATGCATCTGGGCATCGGCGAGATTTCATCGGCGGGCAAGGCGTCGTATGTCGGCTCGGTCCTCGATCTGACCAAATTGAAAGAGGCGGAGGCGCAGCTCCGTCAGAGCGAAAGCCGGCTGTCGAGCGCCCAGGACATCGCCGATCTAGGCTATTTCGAAAGAGATATGGTTACCGGCGAAGCGGTTTTCTCCGACGTCACTTGTGAAATTTTCGGGATCGAGCCTGGCTCGGATATGCGCCTCGAGGATGTTATGAATTTGGTTCACCCCGATGACCGGGACCAGCTTTTCGCCCTCAACAATGCTTTCACCAGCGATGGTGAGCCATTCAGCACCGAGTACCGGATCATCCGGCCCGACGGCGGCTCCAGAATTGTCCGCGTCAGCATCAAATCCATCACCAACGATCAGGGCGCGCGGACCAAAGCCATCGGCACATTGCGCGACATTACCGAAGAGAAACGAATGGACGACCAGCTTCGCCAGGCCCAGAAAATGGAGGCCGTCGGCCAATTGACCGGCGGCATCGCCCACGACTTCAACAATATCCTGGCCGGGCTGCAGGGCAATCTGGACCTGATCGGCGTGGAACTGCTCAGTGAAGAAAATTTCTCCGCCGAGGAATGCGCCCGCCGGGTCGATCTCGCCAAGGCCATTGTGCAGCGCGGCGCCCACCTGACCAAACATTTGCTGGCCTTTTCGCGGCGCCAGACCTTGCGCCCAAAAGCCACCGATCTGCATGAATTGATCGACAATATGCTCGATCTGATGCGCCGCGCCCTCGGCGAGACGGTGCTGGTCGGCTTCGATCTGGGCGCCGATCTGTGGCCGGCGCTGATCGATCCGCACCAGCTCGAAAACGCCATCCTCAACCTGGCCATCAACGCCCGCGACGCCATGCCCGACGGCGGCGCTTTGTCCATTTACGGCCATAATATCGAAGTAGACGCCGGCACCGATCCAAACGCCTTCGGTCTGAAATTCGGCGACTATGTTGCGATCAGCGTCCACGATACCGGCCACGGCATCCCCGAAGATCAATTGAACAATGTGTTCGATCCGTTTTTTACGACCAAGGATGTGGGCGAGGGCTCCGGCCTCGGTCTTTCGATGGTCTACGGTTTCGTCAAGCAGTCGGGCGGTTATGTGGCCATCGACAGCTCCGTCGGGGTTGGCACCAAGGTGACGTTATATCTGCCGAGGACCGCGGCGATTGAGAGCGGCGCGGGCAAAACGCCGGCCCGCGCCCGCCCGGCCGTCGGCGACGGCGAGCGCATCATGGTTATCGAAGATGACCCCGATGTCCGCGACGTGACCACGGCGGCGTTAATGAAGCTGGGCTATTTCATCATCGATGGCGGCGACGGCTCGAAGGCGCTGCAAATCGGCTTTGGCCAGGACGAGAAAATCGATCTGCTGCTCACCGATGTGGTGCTGCCGCACGGCAATTCCGGGCCCGAACTGGCCAAGGCTTTGTCCGAGAAATGGCGCGAGATGAAGGTGCTGATGATGACCGGCTATGCCGAAAGCCAGATCGCGCCCGCCGGCGATGGCCGGCCCCAGTTTCCGTTGATCCAAAAGCCGTTCCAGACCAACGATTTGAGCAGACAAATCCGCGATATGCTGGCCGCCGGGCGCGGCTAGGCCCATCATTGATTTCAATCCACACCAGCGGCTGCGCCGCTAATCCACGCCAGCGGCTGGCCGCTAATCGACCAAGGCCGGCGGCGGATCGGCGCGGGTTACTTGCAGATCGAACGCATTGCAGATCATCGCCACCGAAGAATAAAAGCCGGCGATGGCGACGATGGCGATGACGCAAGCCTCGCCGACCGCTTCGACGGCGCTTGCGTGCACCGCGTCCGAGACCTTTTTGTCGGCGTAAAGCTGGGTCACGTAATCATAGACGGCCTTTTCGTCCGCCGCTTCAATCACCGGCTCGGCGCGGGTGCGGATCGCCTCCACCAATTCCGGCGGCACGCCGTGCTGCAAGGCCTGATGGTGGTGCGCCGACCATTCGAACTGGCAGTTCCAGTGGCGCGCCGTAATGGCGATTACCAGCTCCGACAGACGCTTCTCCAGACCCGCCCCGGCGCGCACATAGGTGCCGTACCCGGCCGCATATTTGGTCAGTTCCGGATTGTGCAGCATGATGCCCCAGGGCCCGCCGTAATGATCGCTATCGTGGCCGCCGCGAATATCCCAGATCGGCCCGGCGATGCGCCGTTGCTCTGCGGACGCCTGATCGCGTTTGATAAAGGGAATTCTGGGCACGCGTCACCTCCAAATCTGTTTGCGGTATTGTTTAGGCGGCGTCCGCCGGTTTCACTTTCCGCTGCAGCCCGGCGAAGCGCCCCATGCCGTCTTCCAGGGACCATTCGGCGAAGGCGCCGTCGGTAGGCTCGATCATGCGCGGCTCCCAGGCGTCGTCGAAGCGGTCGGTATCAAAGCCATATTCCGCCGCGCCGCCGGACGGATTGCGGAAATACCAGTAATAGGCCGAAGTCACATTGTGCCGGCCCGGACCCAGATGGGTCTTCCAGCCCAATTCGTTCATGCGCAGCCCGCCGCCGAACACCTCGTGGATATCGCGCAATTCGAACGCGCAATGATGAAATCCAATCTGCCCCGGAACATGCATCAGGAATATATTGTGATGATCGATGGCGCCGTCGCAGCGCAGGAACTTGCCCCGGTCCGTATAGGCGTCGGTCAGCTTGAAGCCGAGGCGGTCCTGATAAAATTTCGACGTGCCTTCATTGTCGGATACCAGGAACACAACATGGGCCAGATGCCGGGGCGTGGCACCGTCATAGAATGTGGCCACCTGGTTGATGCGGTCTTCGCGGCCCGGCACGTTGTATTTGGTGCCGGGATCGGGGAGCTCTATCCGCTCCGTAACCCGAAAACCGATGCCGTAGCCTTCCGGGTCCGTTGTGTGGATGGTGCCGTCCGCATCGACGCGCACGTCGCGGTCCCTGGCCAGGTCCTCGGCGAGGGCGTCAACGGATGCCTGATCGGTCGCCGCCCAGATGGTTTCGCGCGCCGTCGAGCCTTCGACCACCGCCGCCGGCAAGGCCGGATCGCCCATGGCGCGCACCTCCACCTTGGCGTTGGAGGTGGTGGCGTAGAGGCCATGATCGGGCGTTTCAGCGCGCACCTCCATGCCGAAATCCCGCCAGAATTTTTTGCAAAGCTCCAGGTCTTCGACCCCGAATACCAGTTTTTCGATGCCAATCAATGCCATGACGCTTAAGTCCCCTTTGCCGCCCTCATCGTTTAAGCCGGGCCATGATTATCACCAATTATCCGGTATTTTCAATTGATGTGGGAGGCGGCGCCACCCGCGCGGCCATCGCCTATACAGAAAGCCAAATGAAATTTCGCCCGGCGCGGCGATTATGTGTTCAAATGGCGCGTCGAGGCTCCAAGGGGAGAGCGCCATGTGGTGGCTATTGATGGGCTTTGGTCTGCTGGTTGGCGGCGCCATCATGTATGCCGGCTGGAAGCTCATTCGGAATTTGGAATAAATTTTAATCCGCCGCCGGCAGGACTGCCGGCAAGGCCCTGATATCCGCTCATGGGGAATTCAGAGCCGCTTGCAGAGCCGGCAAGGCCATTGCTATATCGGCTTGCGCCGCCAGATTGCTGAGACGCCTGATCTCCTCGGTTAGCGCCTGATCCCGGCGGTTCTGCCCCCAAGCCGCCAAAGCCCGGCCCCGGGCGATAAAAAAATCGCTCCACGGCAGGGGCTCGGGCTTGGCAAAGTCTTCGAGCGCGGAGCAATATCGCTCCGCGCGGTCCCAATCTCCGGCGCCGAGAGATATGTCTATTGCATCAGGATAGAACAGGAAGTGATTGTGGCTGACAGAGCCGGCTTCCAGCATACGCTCGCCTTCCTCCAAGGCATTGTATACCCCGCTTCGCTCGCTGCGACTTTGGGCGAGCGCACCGGCGATGCACGGACCCACAAAGCCATGGCCGACACTTTCGCTGATCGCCAGAGCCGCATTCAAATGCCTGATGGCGTCATCCCGCCGGCCCTCCGCCATATCCAATTTTCCCTCATATAAAAGACCTTGAGCCTCAAACCGGCGGGCGCCAAGTTGCCGGGAGAATTCTATCACTCCGGCGTTGTATTGGCGGGCCCTGGCGTAATCGGCCATCACAAATAATACCTGTACTGCCAGGACATTACCGAGCATTTCCGCCCGCTGGTGCCCGACTTTGCTGGCGGCGGCGATTGTTTTCAGCCCGTTCTCCAGGGCTTCGCCAAGCTGGTTGAGATAGATGCGCGTGAAGCCGACCATCGAGCCGTTGACCACTTCTATCCCGCCGAACCCATTGCGGTTGGCCACGGCGACGCAGCGTCCAAAATATTGATGGGCGGTATCCATGCGTCCGGCGACGTAATTTGCATCCGCCATGCCACCAAGAGCATTGGCCTCGGCCTCGGCCGAGCCGGCTTGCTTGGCATATTTCAGTGATGTCTCGTGCTCCACAGCGCACTCTTCGATACGGCCCATGGGAAAATACAGGTTACCGCGCATATGGTGAATCTCCGCGCTTTCGCGGACCAAGCCATTGTCACTGGCGGCGGTTTCGGCCTTGGCAAGATTTTCCAGGGCCTCATCGTAGCGGTCGGATATACGCAAACCGGCGGCCAACCCAAGCCAGGCACGGCACCGGCCAATATCATCTTCAGCAATTTGAAGCGCCTCTTCATAGGCCTCGATAGACAGATCGATGGACCCCAAATCGTGCAGCATTTGCCCTTTCATCGCGACCAACGCGAACCTATTCGGGCCCGCCGCCGCCAGTTGCAAGCCACGCTCGATCAAGCGCATGGCCTGCTCAAAATGGTAAATTTCGGCCTGCATATTTGCCGCGTTCCGGTAGGCGGCGGCGGCGCCCGGATCATCGGCCCGGTCCAGATGTTCGGCGTGTAATATGGGATCGCGCCCGGCGAACCAATCGGCGGCGCGCCCATGCAACCGGCAGCGCCGGTCTTTGAGCAGCGACGCGTACACGCTTTCTTGAATCAAGGCATGGGCAAACAGGTAGTCGTCACTCACGGGGCGCACCAGGTGATGCTTAACCAACTCGGCACAGGAATATTCGGGCGCGTCCAGGATGGCCCTGAGCGTATCCAAGGCGAAATGCTGGCCGATGACCGAAGCCGCTTGCAGCGCCTGTTTATCGGCGCCCGCAAGCCGGTCGATGCGGGTCAGAACCAGGCTTTGGATGGTGGCCGGCACTTCACCATCCCGGCTCTCCTCGGCGCTCCTGAGAAGCTGCTCGAGGAACAGCGGATTGCCGCCGGCCCGCTCGATACAGTTCTGGGTATAGTCATCAATTGCACTGGCAAAGGCGCCGGCGAGTTGTGCGGATTCCTCCTGGCGAAGCGGGCCGATATCGATGGTCAAAAGCGGCGCGCCGCCGGCGCCGCTGCGCCAGGTTTGATCCAACGGGTCGCCCTCGATACGCGACGTCATGACCAGCAACACCGGGCATTCCTGCACCGCTATTGTTATTTGAGCCAGATCGGCGAGGGCCTCGGCGTCGGCCCAATGAACATCCTCGATCACCAATAATCGGGGCTGGCGTTGGCTCAGCCCATGTATCAATCCGGTGAGCAACGCGTGTTTGCCTTGATGACGGGTTGCGTTGTTCATGGCATCGTAGATACCCTGCAGCGCAGCCGGCTGTGGCAGATTAAGCAAATCGTTCAGGAACACCCGTTGATCGGCGCTGCAAAGTCCGCTTTCCAACGCCGCGCCCGCCGCAATCTCACGCGCCGGAATAGCGCTGTCCGCGGAAACACCGAGCAAGCTGTATACCAATGTGCGAATGGCATCCTGGCCCTCGCCGACGCCGAAATCAAAGATCAGACCCTTGTGGCAGGCAAACCCCAGATCTTTGGCCTTGGCCTCGAATTCGCTGACCAGCCGGGTTTTCCCCATTCCCGCCTCGCCGCGTACCAGGATCGCCTGGCCCATGTCGGTGTCCCGGCATGATTGGAGCGCACCGTTGAATTGGGCGGTTTCGGCGCGCCGCCCAATCAGCGGGGTTTGTGTGCGCGCCGCCCCGTCTGCGCGTAACCCGGTTGTCCGCCATGGCAGCACCGGCTTTGCAAACCCCTTGACCGTGGTTTCGCCAAGCGGGCTGCAATCGATCTCCGCCTCAACAGCCCGGTGGACAGTATCGGAAATGATTGTCTCACCCGGTTCCGCCAAACTGTTCAGGCGGGCGGCAAGATTGGCGGCGGCGCCGGTGACCGCATAATCGGACACGTCTTCGGGATTCTCGGTGCCCTGCCCGGCGACGATGACGCTGCCGCTGGCAATACCGATATGGACGGCGAGGGAACGGCCTTGTTCGGCACTGAGCGCCGTCATGGCCCGGTGGGTCTCGAACGCGGCGCGCACCGCCCGCATGGGATCGTCGGTATGGGCAACAGGGGTCCCGAACAACGCCATCACCTCGTCGCCCACATGGCGATGCACGGTGCCGCCATGATCTTCGACAATCCGGTCGATGGAATCGAAAACAAGCCCGACCAGTTGGTGCAGCTCTTCGGCATCGAGCGCGTCCGTAAGCTCGGTATAGCCGCAAAGATCGGCGAAAAATATGGTCAGTTGGCGGCGTTCGCCATCGCTGGGTGGCACAACGGAAATCACCGGCTCGACCTGCTCCGCCGCGCCCGCCAGCGCCTCGATCGCCTTTAGCAAACGTTTGCGGTCGGCGAGCCGGTGAATGCCCAGATCCTTCAAGTCATCATTGGACAATTCCGGGAGCAGCGCCGCATCAACCCCGTTCTCTGCAAAGGCATCCGCGTGCTCTTCCAAGCCATGCTCTTTCAACCAAGAGCGAACATTCATAATTTGGCCGCCAATTTTGATTACCCATCCGGAAGCGCTCTGCAATGCAAGCGCATCCTACTCAAATTTCACCGCCGGATAAATTGACAAGTTTTTTGCGGGATCAGGTGTCAGCGCCCCAATTCATTGGCCTGGCGGATTTTGCCGCTCAAGGCGGGCCGACGCGCAGGGGCAAATCGATCGCATAGGCCAGCCGCAGAAAAAGCGCCCGAAAATTGCGGTCAGCGCGATGGGGATCAATTCGGCTGTTGTGAAATACGCCTCTACAATAGAATGCTACGGGTAAACCCACTCTAATTTCAAAGCGCGGTACTTTGGCCCGAGAAAGTGAGTTTCCGCGGCAATCAGGCCGGCGCCTGGGCGGGCAATTCAGACCCATTGCCGCTTCTTGATCGAAACGAAATTATAAAAAAATGGGGTGAATCGCTTCTTATGTGAACCGGTTCACATACCGAGCCAACCGTTTCGGCTATTGTCTGATCATCGGAAGTGATCCTCCTCCCCCGAGATCTCCCGAGACCCGGAGAAATTCTCCGGAATTCCGGACTTCCGATTGAATCCTCCCTGTTTTACTCGCCGGCCGCTACAAAGCGGCCGGCACTTTTTTTATTTTCTTGGGGCCGCTACAAAGCGACCGGCTCTTTTTATATTTCCCCGGGGCCACATAAAAGTGGCCGGCTCTTTTATTTTTTTTGCGCGTTGCGAACGTTGTCGGCCAATATCTTGATCAAGCCGCGGGTGAACGGATCCAGCCCGTCCATCTTTTTCTGGAACATGGCCCGCGATACCACCAGCAATTCGGCGGCGCCATCGACCGCTTTTGCCGACGCCATGCGAGTATCGTCGTCGATCAGCGCCATCTCGCCAAACATGGCGCCCTTGTTGAGGGTGGCCAGCAGCTGTTTCCCCTCCTCGGCCAGGCGGTAGATGGCGATGGTGCCATCGAACACGATAAAGGCCGAATCGCCGATCTCGCCTTCGCGAAATATGTGCTGGCCTTCGTTGTAATGCTGGCGGTTAGCCTCGGAAATGCGGCTGCTTGAGGCGGGGCGGTCAGCGTCACTCATGGTGTCATCCTCATCCTTCGGCGCCTTAAGGTTAGCTGCCCGGAGTATGGCGCGCACTCGCCTTGCGCGCAAGATTTAGGAGGCGCCGGACTTGTCCCGGCGCGCCTCGGGACTTACCTTCCAGATTGGCAATCATTCGCGGAAAGGATGCGGCCATGATCCGGGGCTGCGGCGAGGCCGATTTCGGCGCCATCCACGCCATCATCAACGACGCCGCCATCGCCTATAAGGGCGTCATCCCGGCGGACCGCTGGCACGACCCCTACATGCCGGAGGGCGAGCTGGCCGCCGAGATCGCCGCCGGCGTTCAATTTCGCGGCGCGGTGACAGCGGACCAATTGGCCGGAATCATGGGACTGCAGGATAGGAACGCCAATCCCGGCTGGCGCGGGCCGGCCGTATCGCTGATCCGCCACGCCTATGTGAAGACCGCGTTTCAGCGCCAGGGGCTGGGCGGCGAGATTTTAAGCGATATCATGGCGCAGAACGAGCGGCCGCTTCTGGTCGGCACCTGGGCGGCGGCAAGCTGGGCGGTGGATTTTTATATCGGCAACGGCTTCCGCCAGGTGGAGCTGGGTGAAAAGGACCGGTTGCTGCAAACCTATTGGAACATCCCGGCGCGCCAGGTTGAAACATCGGTGGTGCTGGCCGGGCCGGGATTTAATGGAGACGCCGATCCATGAGCGCACATCTGACCACCGGATTGATCTATGTTGGCGCCGCCTTTTTCGAGATCGCCGGCTCCTTCGCCTTCTGGGGCTGGCTGCGCCTTGCCAAGCCGGTCTGGTGGCTGGCGCCGGGCACGCTGAGCCTGATTCTGTTCGCCTATTTGCTGACCCGCATCGACACCGAATACGCGGGCCGCGCCTTCGCCGCATACGGCGGCGTCTATATCGCGGCGTCATTGGTGTGGCTGAAACTGGTAGAGGACCGCACCCCCGACCGCTGGGACGCCATCGGCGCAGCGATCTGTTTGGTCGGCGCGGCGGTGATTATCTTTGGGCCCAGGGGGAGCGCCTGAGGGGGCAGCCCGGCTGGGGACCTCTTGACGCCGCCAGAAAACAGACTAAATCTATAATTACTGCTTTCATTACAAGATGGTAGAGCAATTCGCCCGTTGCATGGCTGGGGCGGTTTTTTGCCCTTGATCGTGGCCGGGTTGGGCAACCGGCGCGAATTCGGGGCCAAAAAACCGTTAGGAACCGTTAGGAAGCGTAAGGAATGCTCATGAACCGGTATGGTCGAAATTCTGAAAATATGTCGCACGGAGTTATGCGCGGGGTGCATGGGTGTGGAGTTGCTGGTGCCCGCCCGATGGGACGCGCGCATGCCAACCGGGCCATCCCATGCGCGCCTCGCGCTTGGCTTGTCCGGTCGCTGGGCGCTCCCTATACTCCGCCGCCATTTTAAAGAGAGGCCCCAATGCCCGCATTGCCGAAATATGACTACGATATGATCACCATCGGCGCCGGTTCCGGCGGCGTGCGCGCATCGCGCCTGGCCGGCGGTTATGGCGCCCGCTCCGCCGTGGTCGAGGCCGACCGGGTTGGCGGCACCTGCGTGTTGCGCGGCTGCATCCCGAAGAAGCTGCTGATCTACGGCGCTCACTACGCCGATCATTTCGAGGACGCGGCCAATTACGGCTGGCAAATTGATGGCGCAAGCCACGATTGGCGCACCCTGATCGACAACAAGAACACCGAACTGGACCGCCTGCACGGCATCTATTTGAGCATCCTCAAAAACAACAATGTGGACCTGCACGAAGGCCGCGGCATCCTCACCGACGCCCACACGGTCGAAGTGAACGGCAAGTCGATCACGTCGGAGAATATTCTGGTTGCCGTCGGCGGCTGGCCGCAGACGCCCGATATCCCCGGCATCGAGCATGTGATCTCTTCCAACGAAGCGCTGGAATTGCCGGAAAGGCCGAAGCGCATGGTGATCGTCGGTGGCGGCTATATCGCCGTTGAGTTCGCCGGAATCTTTGCCAGCCTCGGCACCGAGGTGACCGAGATCGTGCGCGCCGATACTGTGCTGCGCGGCTTCGATGAAGACGTGCGGGCCGCGCTGGGCACCGAGCTCGGCAACCACGGCATCAATCTGATCACCGGCGGCGTCGTTGATTGTATCGAAAAAAACGGGCCCGAATTCCGCGTCCGCTTAAAGGGCGGCGAGACCATTCCAACCGATTGCATCATGTACGCCACCGGGCGCACCGCCAACACCAATGGTTTGGGCTTGAAGGAAGCCGGCGTCACCTTGAAGGACAACGGCGCCATCCAAGTCGATGACTGGAACCGCACCTCAGCGCCCAACATCTACGCCGTCGGCGATGTCACCGACAGGATGCAGCTGACCCCGGTCGCCATCCAGGAAGGGCGCGCCGTATCGGAAACCCTGTTCAACAACAATCCGACCACCGTGGACTATGCCGATGTGGCGACGGCGGTCTTCTCGACACCGCCGATCGGCGCGGTTGGATTGACCGAATCCCAAGCCCGCGAGCGCGGACACCGGGTTGATGTCTACGAATCCCGCTTCCGCCCCCTGGTGCACACCTTGTCGGGCCGGGAAGAGCGCACCTACATGAAATTGGTGGTCGATGCGGTCTCGGGGCGGGTGCTCGGCGCCCACATGATGGGCATGGACGCGCCCGAGGTAATCCAGGGCGTCGCCATCGCCCTCAAATGCAACGCCACCAAGGCGCAGTTTGACGCCACCATGGGCATCCATCCTTCGGCGGCGGAAGAGTTCGTCACCATGAGCACCAAGCGGTCCGAGCCGGAAACGGCCCAAGCGGCGGAATAGGAAAAATCATGCCAAACATAAATCTCTCCCTGGCCACCTGCGATTACGATCATGTGCGCGATCTGATGAGCGGCGTGGTGCGCGCCGAAGGCATCGACATCACGCCGATGGTGTTCGATGAGCCCCATTACATCTTTCACCGGGCCACCAATTTCGGCGATTTCGATATTTCCGAAATGTCCTTCGGCCGCTACGTCTCGCTGGTATCGCGGCGCAAAAACGAGATGACGGCGATCCCCATCTTCCCATCCCGAATGGCCCGCCAGAGCGCCTTTTTCGTGCCCAAGGGCAGCCGCGTCAAAAAGCCGGAAGATTTGCAAGGCGCCACCGTCGGCATCCCGGAATGGACGCAGACGGCGACCATCTATGCCCGCGGCTGGCTGCAGAACACGGTCGGCGTCGATTTGCGCTCCATCAAATGGCTGCAGACCGGTGTCGATATGCCGGGCCGCCCGGAACCGCAGCCGCCGAAATTGCCCAAGGGCGTGACGGTCAAGGCGGTGACCGACAAATCTTTGAGCGATCTGTTGCTGGACGGCTCCGTCGATGCGGTGCTGTCGGCGCTGCCGCCAAAGCCGGTGCGCGACGGCGATCCAAGGGTCTCGCGCTTGATCAAGAACAGCCAAAAAGTCGAGGTGGACTATTATAAAGAGACCGGCATTTTCCCGATCATGCATGTGATTGTCATCAAAAAGAGCGTGCTGGCGGCCCACCCATGGGTGGCGGCCAATCTTTATAACGCTTTCGATGAGGCCAAAAACCGGGGCGTCGAGCGCGCCCTGAAAGGCAGCCACGCCATCTATCCGATCCCCTGGGGCGTCGATGCGGCCCGCGAAGCGCAGACCCTGTTCGGCGACGATATCTGGCCCTACGGCATCGAGCCCAACCGGGCGACCCTGGAGGCCTTCGTTCACTTCGCCCACCAACAGGGCGTCGCCTGGCGCAAGCTCAAACCCGAAGACTTGTTCGCCAAGCAGACCTTGGAAGTGATCAAGACGTGATAGCGGCATTAACACTGGAAATCGGCGCCGCCAAAGCGTATAGACTGCGCCTTTCCGATAGACATACCTGGGACCAGGAACCATGAGCACGAAATGGGCGCCCGATAGCTGGCGCCAAAAACCCATATTGCAGGTGCCCGATTATCCGGACCAAGCCGCCCTCGAAGCCGCCGAGGCGGAGCTATCCAATTATCCGCCGCTGGTCTTCGCCGGCGAGGCGCGTAGCCTCAAACGCCATTTGGCCAAAGTGGCGGCGGGCGAAGCGTTCCTGTTGCAGGGCGGCGATTGCGCCGAAAGCTTCCGAGAATTTCATCCCGATAATATCCGCGATACCTTCCGCGTATTGTTGCAGATGGCGGTGGTGCTGACCTTCGGCGCCGCCTTGCCGGTGGTCAAATTGGGCCGCCTCGCCGGCCAGTTCGCCAAGCCGCGCTCGGCGGCGACGGAAACCATCGATGGGGTCGAGCTGCCGTCCTACCGGGGCGACATCATCAATTCCATCGATTTCGACGAAGCCCGGCGCCAGCCCGATCCGCAGCGCATGATCCGCGCCTACAACCAATCGGCCTCGACCCTCAATCTGATCCGCGCCTTTGCCCAAGGCGGCTTTGCCGATCTGCACCGGGTGCATCAGTGGAATATGGGCTTCGTTGCCGATTCAGAGCTTGGGACACGTTACCGGGATCTGGCCGACCGGCTGAACGAGACCTTGGAGTTCATGGCCGCCTGCGGGCTCAATTCCGATACCACGCCGCAGATCCGCGAGACCGAGTTTTTCACCTCCCACGAGGCATTGTTGCTGCCCTACGAGCAGGCCATGACCCGCGTCGACAGCCTCACCGGCGATTGGTACGACACCTCGGCGCATCTGTTGTGGGCCGGCGACCGCACCCGCCAGTTGGACAACGCCCATCTGGAATATTTGCGCGGCATCGCCAATCCCGTCGCCTCCAAGGTGGGCCCGACCACCGAGGCCGACGATCTGATCCGCCTGATCGATATTTTGAACCCGGACAACGAGCCCGGCCGGCTGACCCTGATTAGCCGCATGGGCGCCGGCAATGTGGCGGCGCATCTGACCGGACTTTTGCGCCGGGTCAAGGACGAGGGGCGCTTCGTTGTCTGGTCCTGCGATCCCATGCACGGCAATACGGTCAAAAGCGGCAACGGCTACAAGACCCGGCCCTTCGATCTTATTTTGTCTGAGGTCGATGAGTTTTTTCAAGTCGTGCGCGGCGAAGGCGTGCATCCGGGCGGCGTGCATTTCGAGCTGACCGGGCAGGACGTCACCGAATGCGTCGGCGGCGCCCAGGCGATTACCGAGGCCGATCTTTCCAGCCGCTACCATACCCATTGCGATCCCAGGCTGAATGCGCGCCAGGCGCTGGAGCTGGCCTTCGTGGTCGCCGACCGCTTGAAAGAAGAGCGCGCCCATGGCCACGGCAATGGCGCCAAGAGTCCGATCGCGGGCGTGATTTGACGGCGGCCCCGTTCAGCTATCGGACGACGGTCCGGTTTTCTCATACGGACCCATCGGCGACGGTTTATTTTCCGCGCTTCTTCGAGTTTGTGCAGGCCGCCGCCGAAGACTGGTTCACCATCGGGCTCGGCATTCCGTTCGCCGGCATGATCCGGGAAAGGGGCATGGGCCAGCCGACGGCGCATCTGGAATGCGATTTTGCGGCGCCGTCGTTTCTCGGCGATGTGCTCGAAATCTCGGTCTATCTGGTCAATATCGGGCGCACATCGTTCGAATTGAATTTTGTCGGCGAGGCCGGCGGCGAGCCCCGCTTCACCGCGCGCTCGGTGCAAGTCATGGTCTCGCTCAAAGACGGCCGGCCGATCCCATTGCCGGACGATATTCGCGCCGCCATGGAGGCCTATCGGGACACGGTTGACGCTCCGGCGCAGCCGCAGCCATAATTGTTGCAGACGTTTTTTTTGAGGAGGCACGCATGCCTGATGGAACCAAGTCCAATAACACCAAGACCGACGGACCCAGAATTTCCTATATCGATCCGGCAGGCGTCGATGACCCTATGAAGGCCGAGTTCGCCCGCTGCGCCCGTTTCGGTACGCCGCGCCCGGAAAGCCAGGCGGTGCGCGCCCACGTGCCCGCCGTGTTCTGGTCGTTCGCCAATACCTGGCGCACGGTGTTCCACGAGGGCATTTGCGAACATGCCATCAAGGAGCTGTGCCGCATCTATGTGTCGCACTCGGTCAAGTGCGAGTTCTGCGGCAACCAGCGCTCCATCAAAGGCAGGAACGACGGCTTGATCGAAGACGATTATATGGATTTGCTGAATTTCGAAAAATCCGAGCGCTACGATGATCGCCAGAAAGCCGCCCTACGCTGGACCGAAGCCATCGTCTGGGATCTGGAAGCGGGCGATCATTTGTGGTCGGAGCTGCACAAATATTACTCCGAGGAGGAGCTGACCGAGCTTGGCTATTTCGTCGCCATCACCATGGGCCAGCAGCGCTGGCTCAGGACCATGAACGTCGATCACCACAAGATACTGGCCGGCGGCTCGGCCTCCATGGCGCCCGGTTTCGAGACGCCGGAGGCCGCCGAAAAATCGAAAGCCGCACCCGATTACTGGGCGCGCAAAACACCGCCCCGGGCAACGGAGTAACGGATCGCGGTGCCAAGAGGCTCGCCCGCCTGGCCAACCCTGCCATCCCCAGACGGGCTGGGCCGGCGAATCACCAGGCCCCCGTATTCTCCATGGACAGCCAAGGCTCGGCCGGTTCCAGCGCGTCGCCTTTTTGTAACAGCTCGACCGAGATATTTTCCGGCGAGCGGATGAAGGCCATCTTGCCCTCGCGCGGCGGCCGGTTGATGGTGACGCCGGCATCCATCAGCGCCTGGCAGGTGGCGTGGATGTCGTCCACCTGGTAGGCCACATGGCCGAAATTGCGGCCCTCGGAATATTCTTCCAGGTCCCAGTTATAGGTCAGCTCAAGCTGGGCTTCGGGGTTCTCCTCGGCGCCCAGGAAGATCAAGGTGAAGCGCCCGGCCTCGACCTCGCGCCGGCGCATTTCTTTAAGGCCTAGCTTGTTGCACCAAAAATCGAGGCTCGCAGCCTCATCGTTGATACGGATCATGGTATGCAGAAATTTCACGAGAGCCTCCTTATGGCGGGCAAAGATTTAAGAAAAACTCAGACCGGCATTGCCAAGCTTGACCAGGATCAGATCAAGCGCAACGCAGGGGTTGCGGCCGTGGCGTTTTTCCAGTTCGGCCCGGGTTTGGGTATTGGCGAGCCCGGATTTGAGTTGCGAAAACATGACGCCGGCCAGATTGGCAAATCCGCCCGGGGTCAGCTCCCACTCGTCGGCTGCATCCAGGTTGCCGTTGATCAGCGGCAGGTACCAGTCGCGGCGTTTCTCCCAGTCTTCGAAATAGGGCGCGAAGGCGACCAGCGCATCCAGGCAGCAATCCTTGGCTTGGCGGTCATCATACAGCATCTGCCAGTTGAAGGATTGCTCCTGGCCCCGGGACAGACGGGCGACGATCTTGCGGCAGCGTTCCTGAAATTCCTCGACCATATCCTTGCCGACCATCATATCCATCGACAGGAAAAAGCCGGGCAGCACGCGCCGCGTCACCGCATCGGCGCCATCGGCGGCGCTGCGCTCGGGCAGAAACAACGCTTCGAAGGTGTTGACGATCAGCCGGTCGAACGGATAGGCGCGGGCATGGTCGAAGACGGCGCGCTCGCGGGCGCGGGCGACCTGCTCGAACGATTGCTGAAACACCTTTTCGAGCTGGCCGCGCTTGCGGTCAAACTCTTCGCTCAATTGCGAAATATCGCTGACCGTCAGGTAGCCGCCATGGCGCTGGGCTTCCAGTTTCAAGCGGTCGGTGAAGGTCGAGACCACGGTCTGCGCCAAGGCCTGGGAAAGCGCGTTGATGGAATATTGCGGCGCGTCGGCGGGCTTTGGCGGCGCGTCGGCCGGCTTCGTTCGGGCGCCGCCATCGCCGGCAACCACCAGGCCGATTTGCCCGGCGGCGCCGGTGGGATTTGTGTCTCCATGGTCCATGCCCTTAATTTACCCCTATCGGCAACCCAATATCCATATGGGACTACCCATATCGCGATTTTCCGTCCAGTCAAGCCGCGTCCAGCGGCGTTGACAGGCTGGCGGGCCTCGCCTAATCCTTATCGCCTTGGCCACATCGCAAGGCGGGCCGCCCTGAACGCCTGAATGCATCCCAATTCCGGATCGAGACATGATCGAAACCAGCCCCGAACGCCTTATCATCGCGCTCGCCCAGATTAACCCAACCGTCGGCGATGTCGATGGCAATGTGGAGCGTATCCGCAGCGCCCGCGCTGAAGCCGCCAAAGGCGGCGCCGATCTGGTGGTAACCGGCGAATTGGCGGTCTCGGGCTATCCGCCGGAAGACCTGGTGCTGAAGCCGGCTTTCCTGGACCGCATCGAAGCCCAGGTTACGTTGCTG
>CAUZTZ010000014.1:0-25790 GCA_963582805.1 Alphaproteobacteria bacterium | reverse complement strand
ATTGCAGGACCGTTCCCGGAGCCAGGTACTCAAACTCACCCCAACGGTCCACCGGCCCCTCAAATTTGCCGGCTGCAACAAAGGCAGGAGGCGGCGTCGAGTTCACCATCCAGCGAACGAATTTCGTGCCGCGCTCGGTCCGGACAGTGTCCAATTCCGCGATATCCTGCTCGCCCGGATGACCGCCGATGGTTGAGATGTGTACATATCCGAGATGGGTAAGATCCATCAGGTTGTCGATCATGAACATGTAATTGGCGGCAATATCGTAGCGGCCAAAAATGAAATTCCACTCCTCGTTCATATCGTGATAGGGAAAATCGACGATCGCGCTCTGATCAGCCTGTTCCGGGTCACCAGTCCACACCCAGATAATTTTTTGGCGCTCAACCACTGGAAAAGAACGGACGCGGTAGGAAGGATTTAGCTGCCCGCCCGGATTATTTACGCACGCCCCACTGGCGTCGAAGACCATGCCGTGATAGCCGCATTGGATTCCCTCTTCGACCGATTTTCCGAGGGACAGCTTAACGGCTCGGTGGCAACATCGGTCTTCAAGAGCCGCCACTTGGCCGTCGCCGCTTCGAAACATTACCATGTGCTCGCCCATGATCTTTCGAGCAACCGGTCCTGCATCAAGCTCGCCAGACCAAGCGGCAATATACCACGCATTTTGGACCAAGGGTTCCATCGCGAATTCAGGCATTCTCATCTTCTCCCGGAATACAATATTCCTTTTGGCGCATCGAATGGTTTTACCGAAGTTTAAACGCCGGGGTCAATTATAGCGCAGATACGCAGCCGATGTCTCGTTTTGGCTGAGGCTGTTCAATTAAGGCGACACGAATTAAGGGGATACAAACCTTAATTATTTATTCCGGCGCACGATTTGCAGGCCGGATTTGCCTCCGCAAGCGGGCATCAGGTTGGCTGCGAGCCCAGCCTGACACCGGGTTGAATATCGCCGATACAAGCTGTTCGCCAAATGACGCCGGGCGGGTTAAAATGGCGCTAAATCAATCCATCGGGACCGGAGGGAGCGCGACATGAAAATCTGCCGTTTTAACGACAATCGGATCGGTGTTGTCCGGGACGATGGGGTGCACGATGTCACCGCCATTTTGGATAAATTCGAGCCCGTCCGCTACCCGTTCCCGTTGGGCGATCAACTGATCGAACGGTTGCCAGAATTGCGCCCGGAATTGGAAAGTCTCGCTGATGGCGCCGCCGCCATTGAAATCGCGTCCGTGGATTTCCTGTCCCCGGTTGCCAACCCCACCAAGATTATCGGCGTGCCTGCCAACTATCAGGCGCACCGGGACGAAGCCAAGGGCGATCCCGATTTCGACGCCGGGCGCAAGCGCTTCGCCGGTTCCATCGAAGAGCAGGGATTGTTCCTGAAAGCCAATTCGGCTTTGGTTGGCCCGTCGGAAGGTGTTGCCGTCCGCTTTCCCGACAAGCGCACCGATCACGAGGCCGAACTGGGCGTTATCATCGGCAAGCGCGGCTCCGATATCCCCATTGAGGAGGCCTTTGATTACGTCGCCGGTTATGCGCTGGCCATGGACATGGTGGTGCGCGGCGGCCAGGACCGCTCGATGCGCAAATCCATCGACAGTTACGCTGTCCTCGGCCCCTGGATGATCACCGCCGACGAGGTGCCGGAGCCGGAAAATCTGGAATTCGAGCTGCGCGTCAATGGCGAGGTACGGCAAAAGGCCAACACCTCAATGATGATCATGAAGCTGGCCCACCAGATATCGTGGGGCTCCAACTATTACACCTTGGTCCCCGGCGACATCATCATGTCGGGCACCTGCGCCGGGGTATCAAAGGTGGAAGACGGCGATACCATCGAATTCGATTTCGAGGGGATTGGATCGATGCAAGTCGCGGTGCGCGCTCACTCGTAGCCCGGCTGGGGCCCGGGGTGTGGGGTGTCCCCACATGGCCCTATAATGCCGGGTTGGCCAGCCGGGCGCCCCGATGGGGGGCACTCCCCTTTTGGCCCACGCGGGCGCCCCGATGGGGCGCTCCTCTTTTCACAAATTCTCCCCACTCCTGATGGGTATGTGCGCGCCGGGTATCGAGGTTCCAGGTTCGCCGTGGCCTGGCGAACGACATGGCGAGGTGCCTGGACGGACGGCCAATCGGCCAGCCCGTGGCCATCCCCGGTTGGCCTGGGCCTCCCGGATCAGCGCTGATCACAAAAAGACATTGTGAAGGTGAAATTCGAACGGCATTGATTGCCGCCCCGGCCCGCCGCCGGTCATGACGATATCGGCCTTGGTTATCCCGGTCAGGTCGAACCGCCTGTGTATCTGCTGAATGATTGCCGCCTCGATGATTGCCCCCTGGGTAATTTGGGAGACGACGCCAATGTATATGATGGGTTGGATCTCAATCACCGCTTTTTGCGCGGGCGCTATGCCGGTTTTGGCGGCAACCAGCTTTCCGTCCTTGAAGAAATTTGCGGTTATGGCGCCGGTCTCCAGATTATTGCGGACCTCTACCTCGCTTGGCGATTGGGCCGGCCGGCGCGCGCGTTGCAGCACATCACCGGTGAAATCTTCAACCATCTCAAAGGCATGGCCGTCGGGTGCGGGCATGTGCGGCGTATAATTGCCGTAGGAATCGCTGGCCGACACATCCATTTGCATGGGATATATGAACGGATGATAATTCAGGCGGCCGCAGTTTTTGATGACAATCCAGGCAACCGTCAATTCGTCCAAATCCGCGGCAACGTTTTTTTGAAAAATTACAATGCTGCTGTTGTTCATGTCCGCCGACCTGTTGACAAAATTCAGCTCAATATATTTCAAACTCATCCCTTAATCCTTCCAAGATCGAAGCGGCGGCCGCACCGGATTTGCGCCCAAATATACAATCCAAAGATTTATACGATGATAACATTCAACTCTAATATGTGAAATTGATTTCTTTGATTTTCGGTATTTGGTTTAGGTTTTTTTTTAGGGGGCATGGGGGCCGGTCTGCCCGGTCTCACCTCAATCCAGATATTCAAACGCGATCCGGTTGAGCTGTTCGCTGCGGTCCCTTCCGTTCGCTTTGCAGAGCATGGCAACGAACGCCGCCGGCGCCATATCGGGAAATCCCTCAGCCGCCAATTCCTCCGCCGGGCGGCGGTAGCCGGTAATCGCCGCCGCCGGCTCGGCTGCAACCGAGACAATACGGATCAGCCCCAGCCGCGTCACTTTTTCGCCTTTTTTGAGGCCCCGGCTGCGCTCGACCCCCATGACGATGTCGCCGGGCTGCAAGAACCACCACCCAAAGCGCCGCGTCACGGTCTTGGTCCGGGCGCGGAATTGGGGGGTGGTCATGGCGAAGCTCATGTTACGAGGCATGGGAGGACTTTAGTTCCTTTTCTTCCGCCATAAACCTGATATTTCCCCCATCCCCTTGCGCCCAGCGCGCAATAAACTATATAAAAAGCTCTGCTCTTGAACATTGTGAATATGACGATTTGATCCCACGCCGGGCGCCGCCCGTGTTCGTGGCTGGCACCGCTGTGTGCGCGTATCGAAATGGCCGGAGGGGCGCCGGTTCGGCCGGCCTGGGATCGAAATAAACCGTAAGGAACCGTATGGAACCGTTAGGAATGCTCATGAACCGGTATGGTCGATTTTCGGCAAATGTGTTGCACGATATTATGGGATTAATGCACGTATAAGGAGAATAGTGCTTCTTCTCACCGTCTCACTGTCTCTGTGGTGAAAACTTCTTCTTGGCGGCAGGGGGAGCGCCTAAAATTTCGAGGTGCCAAGTTCGACGCCGGTTAGGGAGTGTCCCAGAGGGGCGCCCGGCTGGCCAACCATGCCATCCCCAACCGGGCTAGTCTTTATATGACGGGTCTAAACGTTCCGCCAACCGCCGATACATCGCCCACTCCAATTCCCCGCGCGGCCGGTTTTGGTAGCGGGCGTCGAGCTGGGCTTGGGTGACTTTGCAGACGTCTTCGGGAACCAGCGTGAAATCCCGCCCGGTCGCCATCAGTTGCGTCTGGGTCTCGCAACAGGACACCAATGTGTGCAGCATGGCGAACCCCTCGGCGATGGTGTGGCCCACCGTGAGGACGCCGTGGTTCTGCATGATCATCATCAGATTGTCGCCCAAATCTTCGATGATGCGGGGGCCTTCCTCGGCTTCCTGGGCGAGGCCTTCGAATTCATGATAGGCGATGCGGCCCCACAGCATGGACGAGCTTTGATCGATGGGCAGCAGGCCTTCCTTGGTGGCTGAAATGACGATGGCGGCCTTCGGGTGCACATGCATGACGCAAGCCAGATCGCGCCTGGCATCCAATATGGCGCCATGGAAATTGCGCCCTGCCGGGGCCAGGCGGTAGTCGCTCGTGGTCAGATCGTTGCCCTTGAAGTCCGCGGTTATCAGCGACGAGGCGGTGATCTCGTGCCAGCCGAGGCCTTGCGGGTTCATGACGAAATGATCGGGCGCGTCCGGCACCCGGGCGGAAAAATGGTTGAGGATGGTCTGGTTCCAGCCGAAGTGATAGGCAACCCGGAAGGCGGCGGCCAGATTGACCCGCGTCTCCCATTCCGCCTCGCTGACTTGGCCCTCCAGGGACGGCGTGTTCAATTCCACATAGGCTGTGTCTGGCATGGTCGCCTCCCGTTAGTTCTTTCTTTGCCCGTCCAAGCGCTTGCTCACATATTCTCGCGCGACGATCACGTCGAGCACGTAGGGCGTACCGCCGCGCACCGCATCCAGGGCCCTCTCCAAGGCGCCTTCGAGCTCGGCCAGATCATCCACCGGGCCTTCGCCGCCGAGGCCATGGCCGCGGGCGATCATCGCTAGGTCCGGCGGCGGATCATCGATGCGCTGGCCGACCCAGGCGTTGGCTTCTTCCCGGTCGCGGGTCTTGGCGACCCGTTGCTGGTGCAGCTCGTCGTTGAAATAGGCCCGGTTGTTGGCGACGATCACCAGCAACGGAATATCGTTGGCCGCCGCCGTCCAAAGGGCGTTCGACGACATGGTGTAATCGCCGTCGCCGACGACCGCCACCGGAATACGCTCCGACGCCCGATCGCGCAGCGCCAGGGCGGCGCCGACTGCGATGCCCGGCCCGGCGCCGACACCGCCGCCGCCATTGCCGCCGATATAATCTTCCGGATGCTCGATCACGCCGGCTTCCGGCGGCCAGCCGATGGGCCGGCAAAGGATCGAGACCGGCTGGTCCTTGGTGACGTTGAGGAACATGGCGGCCAGGTCCGAGACGCTGATGATGCCGTCGCCTTCGGGCTTGGCGGGCAGGGACGGTTCGATCCGCTTATAGCTGGTTTTGCTTTTGGGGAGTTTTTCGAGCAAGGCATCGGTCACCGGCTCCGGCGTCGTCGCGATATGCAAATCCACCGGCGGCAAGGCGTTGTAGTCCATCGACCAGCCTTTGTGCAGCTGGTAATCGACGCTCACATTGGCGATCTTGGGCATATCGGTGCCGACCGGATAGGCTTGGCGCAACATGCCGCCGAGATCGATCCAGTCGAGGGCCAGAACCGCGTCGGCTTTTTCAAACTCTTCTTTCAGGTCCGGGCGCAGCACGAACGAAGTCTCGCCCGCATAGAGGGGATGGGTGGTCGGAAAGGCGCCGCCGCCCTGGCCGGTGATGACGCGGGCGCCGGCGCGCTCGGCCATTTCAATGCGCTTGGCCCAGTCGCCTTCATCCGTTGACGAGCGCCCGGCCAGGATGAGCGGGCTCTTGGCGGCGCTCAACATCTCGGCCAATTGATCCAGCTCGGCGGACGCCGGCGCGGTCGGGGCAGGCGGCTGGAACTTGGCGATGTCATAAAGCTCCGGCCATTCGTCGAGCTGCATTTCCTGGATGGCGGCGTCGAAATTGACATAGGTGGGACCGAAGGGCCGGGTGGTGGCGATGGCGGTGGCGCGGCGCACCGAATCCACCGCGGCTTCCGGCGAGCCCGGCTGGTCATCCCATTTGGAATAATCCCGGATCAGCGCGCCCTGATCGGCGGTGGTGTGAATCCAATCGATCCAGGGGCGGCGGCGGACCGCATCCACCGGCCCGGTGGCGCCGAAGATGACAATCGGCACCCGTTTACACCAGGCATCGAAGACCGCCATGGTGGCATGCATCAGCCCGACGTTGGAATGCACAATGACCGCCAGCGGCTTGTCGGTGACCATGGCATAGCCTTGCGCCATGGCGACGGCGTGTTCTTCGTGCAGACAGACCAGCATTTCCGGGTCCGCGTTGCCAAGATAATTGACCAGGCTGTCATGCAGACCCCGATAGCTGGCGCCCGGGTTCAGGCAGACATAGGGAAATCCCTGCTCGCGGATGGCCGACGCGATCACGTCGCTCCCCCAGACGGCAAGGTTGGAACCGGTTTGATCTTTGCTCGGAACGTCGGGCATGTGCTGCCTCCCCTGAATTCAACGGCGGGACCTTAGGTGTGTCCCTTGATTGCTATTATTCCCGTTATAAAGGCTTGCGACAATCCCGGATTAACCTGATATGAAATTGCCACAATTTACCCAAGACAAAACAAGGGGAGGCACGCATAGTGGCCAAAGCGATCGCCGACGTATTTCAGCCCGTGGATGTAGAGGGCGACAGCTACGAGCGCATGCGCGCCAAGGGCATCGAGGTGATCGTGCCCGACGAGGCCTGGGCCGACGCCGCCAACCGGCGCGAACGCATCGAGGCGATGTTCGATAAAGACGCTGATATCGCGGTCGGCATATCCAACCGCTCCAAGGACCTGACCCGGGCGACATTGGAAAACTCGCCGAACCTCCGTTCCATCGCCTATTACACGGTCGGCTACGACAATGTGGATTTCGACGCGGCCACCGACATGGGCATCCTGATCACCCACAGCCCGACCGAGCCCAACTGGGCCGGTGTCGCCGAGGGGACCTTCGCCTTCATCCTGGCTATGTTAAAGCAGGTGCGCGAAAAAGACCGCCATGTGAAACAAGGCGGCTGGCGCGACATGAAGCTGGCCGGCACTTATATCGGGCCGCGCCTGGATGGCTATGAGGGCATCACCCTCGGCATCATCGGCTTGGGGCGCATCGGCGGGCGCCTCGCCGATCTGTTCCAGCCGTGGCGCATCAAAATCCTGGCTTATGATCCTTACGTGGATCAGTCCACGTTCGTCCACCACAACGCCAAGCCGGTGGATATGGAAACGCTGCTCCGGGAATCCGACGTGGTCACCTGCCATTGCAACTTGACCAAGGAGACCACCAATCTGATCGGCGCCAAGGAGCTGGACCAGATGAAGTCCACCGCCATTCTGGTGAACGCGGCCAGGGGACCGATTGTCGATGTGGATGCTTTGTTCGATGCGCTCGACAAAGACCAGATCGCCGGCGCCGCCTTGGATGTTTTGCCCGATGAGCCGCCGGACCCGCAATCGCCGATCTTAGGCCTCGGCGATAAGGTTTTGTTGTCGCCGCATATGGTAACGGCCAACCACGGCACTGGTCTCAATCACGCCATTCCGTGGGTCGAAGACGTGGTCTACGCGGTCCTGAAGGGCGAAGTGCCCGCGCATGTGGTCAACGAGGACGCGCTGCCCAAATGGCTCGAACGGTTCGGCGGCAAGAGTTTGATCTAGATGGCGAAATCTCTACCACGCCGTCCAGCCGCCATCGACGCGGAGCGATGTGCCGGTCATCATGGCGGCGCCCGGCGAGGCCAGGTGCAGCACCGCCGCGGCGACGTCTTCGATGGATGCCAGATGGCCGGCGGCAATATTGCCCAAGACCGTATCGCGAAATTCGGTGTTCTCGAACATGGGCCGGGTCATGGGCGTGTCGACAAAGGTGGCGGCGACCGAATTGACGCGGATACCGTCCGGCGCCAGTTCGACCCCCATGGCCTTGGTCAGCCCTTCGACGCCGTGCTTGGTGGCGCAGTAAAGGGTGCGGTTGGGGGCGCCCACATGGCCCATCTGCGAGGAGATATTGATGATCGAGCCGGAGCCATGGCGCAGCATCACCCGCGCCGCGCTCTGGCAGGTGCGGAACACGGCTTTGAGGTTCAGCCCCATCATCCAGTCGATGGTTTCCGGTGCGACCTCGATCAAAGGTTCCGGCTTGTTGCCGCCGGCGCTGGTGACGGCGATGTCGAGCCGCCCCAAAGCCTCGATGCGTCCATAGAGCGCCTCTTCGAGGACATCTTCGGCCCAGGCATCGATGCGCCCCGGATGGTGGGCTTTGAGGCTTTCCAAGTCGGCAGCTGTGCGCGCCACGCCGATCACGTGGGCGCCGGCCTCGGCCAGAGTCAGGGCGGCGGCGCGGCCCAATCCCTTGCCGGCGCCGGTGACCAGGGCCACCTGGCCGGAAAGATCGATTTTGGCGGCAACCCGCTTGGCGTCGACTTCGTCGTTCATGGCTCGAACTCCTTCGACAGATGGCCTAACATTGCCATGCTTGCCTGTAAACGAAATGAGCCGTCACCAGAGGAGCACAGTCCATGACCTTTTCCGCGCAAATTCCCTACGGCGCCTATTGGAGCACGCCGTTCGCCAAGTGGCAGGGCAGCCTGTCACACCTGCACAGCGTCAAGTTCGCCGCCCACGTGGCCAAGGACGAACTGGCCAAGCGCGATATCGATGCATCCGAGTTTGATTACGGCGTCATGGGGCTGACCGTGCCCCAGCACCAAAGCTTTTACGGGCTGCCCTGGCTGACCGGCATGATCGGCGCCGAAAGCGTGGGTGGGCCGACCATTTCCCAGGTGTGCGCCACCGGCGTGCGGGTCCTCCAAAACGCGGTGGCCGAGATCGAATGCGGCCTGGCGGAGACCGCCTTGGTGGCCACCTGCGACCGGGTGTCCAACTCACCCCAAGTTTATTACCCGGAACCGGGCGGTCCCGGCGGCACCGGCCCGCACGAAAACATCGCCCTCGACAATATGATGCAGGACCCGTTCAGCGGCCAATCCATGACCCAGACGGCGGAAAACGTGGCCACCCGCCATCAGATCACCACCGAGCAACAGCACGACATTGTCTTGCGCCGCCAGGCCCAGTACCAGGACGCGCTGGCCGACGGCTCAGCGTTCCTCAAGCGCTTCATGAGCCTGCCGTTCGATATTCCCTCGGCCAATTTCAAAAAAACCGTGGGCCAGATGGAGGGCGACGAGGGCGTCTTTCAATCCACCAAGGAGTCGTTGGACAAGATGCGCCCGGTTATTCCAGACGGCAGCGTCACCTTTGGCGGCCAAACCCATCCGGCGGACGGCAATGCCTGCATCATCGTGGCGGCGCCGGAAAAAGCCAAAGCCTTGAGCAAGGAGCCCGGGATCAGCATCGAAATCCTCGGCTTCGGGACGGCGCGGGCGGGGCTGGCGCTCATGCCGGAAGCGCCGGTGCCGGCGGCCAAGGCGGCGCTGGCCCAGGCTGGTTTGGATATCCAACAAATGGATGCGGTCAAGACCCACAACCCGTTCGCCGTCAACGATGTCTATTTCGCGGCCGAAACCGGTTATGCCATCGATGCTATGAACAATTACGGCTGCACCCTGGTCTGGGGCCATCCGCAGGCGCCCATGGGCACCCGCGGCATAATTGAATTGATCGAGGAGCTGGTGATAAAAGGCGGCGGCAAGGGCTTGTTCACCGGCTGCGCGGCGGGCGATTCGGCCATGGCCGTGGTTCTCAGCGTTGATGGAGCATAAATTATGGCGCGCTATCTGAAACAAAGCATCAGCCAGGAAGAAAAAGACGACGCCGACGCCAAGGTGCGCAAAACCGTGGAAGCGATTCTTGATGATATCAAGGCGCGCGGCGATGCGGCGCTTCGCGAATATTCGCAAAAGTTCGACAATTGGGCGCCCGATAGCTTCCGCCTGACCCGGGCCGAGATCGATGCCTGTTATGATCGGGTGAGCGACCAGAACATCACCGATATCAAATTCGCCCAGGCGCAGATACGCAATTTCGCCGAGATACAAAAAGCCTCGCTGAGCGATGTGGAGGAGGAAACCTATCCCGGCGTCATACTCGGCCACAAAAACCTGCCGGTGGCCTCTGTCGGCTGCTATGTGCCGGGCGGCAAATATCCCATGGTGGCGTCCGCCCATATGAGCGTGGTCACGGCGCACGTGGCCGGTGTGGCCCGCATCATTGCGTCTGCCCCGCCGTTTGAGGGCGGGCCCGCCGCCGCCATCGTAGTCGCCCAGGATCTGGCCGGCGCCGACGAGATTTATTGCTTGGGCGGCGTCCAGGCCATGGGCGCCATGGCGCTGGGCACGGACGAGATCGATCCGGTCGATATGCTGGTTGGGCCGGGCAATGCCTTCGTTGCCGAGGCCAAGCGGCAATTGTTCGGCCGCGTCGGCATCGATTTGCTGGCCGGGCCGACGGAAACATTGGTGATCGCCGATGATACCGTGGACGGCGAGCTTTGCGCCGCCGATCTGTTGGGTCAGGCCGAACACGGGCCCACCAGCGCCGCTATTCTGATTACCGATTCCGCTGCCCTGGCCGCCGATACCATGGCGGAAGTGGAGCGCCAGCTTGGAATTCTGTCGACGGCGGAGACCGCCGGCCAGGCATGGCGCGATTACGGTCAGGTGATTGTCTGCGATGGCCTGGAGGAAATGGCCGCCGAGGCGGACCGCATTGCGTCCGAACATGTGCAGGTGATGACCCGCGACGATGACTATTTTCTGGCCCATATGCGCAACTACGGCGCTTTGTTTTTAGGCGCGGAGACCAATGTCGCCTATGGCGACAAGGTGATCGGCACCAATCACACCTTGCCGACCAAGCGGGCGGCGCGTTATACCGGCGGTCTCTGGGTGGGTAAATTCATTAAAACCTGCACCTATCAGAGGGTTTCTGAGGCCGCATCGGTGGAAATCGGAAAATATTGTTCCCGCCTTTGCGCCCTGGAAGGCTTTGCCGGGCATAAAGAACAGGCCGATATCCGCCTCCGCCGCTACGCCGGCATCAACGAAGGCTAAGGAGGCGGGGCATAAACATAAAATTAGCGCGAAAAAGGAGCGTCAAATAAACACTGGCAATAATTTGCGAATCGCACCATGATTCCAAGACGTTAGGGCAATTGCCGGAAACCGGAATCAAAACCGGCCTCTGGGAGCGCCATAATATTCTGGCTTAAAGGCTTGTTTTTCGATCCGTAATTGCCATGTTTTTAGGAGACCCGTGAACATTGAAAGGACCGCATTAACCTTTTACATACGGAATCGCGCTAATGATCGGGGAATAACTTATTGCCTTAGGTGTGACACAAATCACAGCTAGGGTGAGGCAATATCGGTTAGGTTCGGTTCAAATACGTATAATAGGTCAATAGTCCTTTTAATAAACTGATCAAATCGGGAGAAGCGGAAAGTGGGCACGAAAATTAAAATGGTCTCTTTATGGCTGTCTGCGCTGGTGCTGACGGCGGGCATCGCTATGCAGGCGCATGCCGGTCCAAAGCAAAGTCCGGACAGTTTTATAACGGCGTTCGGCGATCAGGCGATCAAGCTATTATCCAACAGCTCCTCCGACGCGCAAGAGCGCAGCCAGGGTCTCCGCCGTTTGCTGATCAAAAATTTCGATGTTGATTTCATCTCACGGAAGGTTCTCGCCCGCCATTGGCGCAAAGCCTCGGTGGCCGAGCGGGCAGAATTTCGCAGCCTGTTCGAAGATTATATCGTCACCGTTTATGGGCGGCGCCTGGGCAACTATTCCGGCGAAGAGTTCAAGATCGGGCGCATCGCGCGCAAAGGCGATGATCAGGCTTATATCAGTAGCAAGATCGTCCGCCCCGAAGGCCCGCCGGTCAAGGTGGCTTGGCGGCTGCGTGACCGCGACGGCCAATGGCGCATCGTCGATATCATTGTCGAAGGCGTCTCCATGGCGCTGACCCAGCGCTCCGAGTTTGGCGCCGTGATCCGCAAGCAAGGCGGCAAAATTTCCGGCCTCAACGCGAAATTGCGCGAACTGGCCGGCGATCGGGATAAGGTGGAAAGCAAGGTGGCGGCCAAAGCCTCCTGATCCATCGCCTCATAATCAACGAAATGCTCCGCAGGTGCGGAGCATTTTTTTGTGCGCCGGCCAGCCCAGTCTTTACCGCGGGTTGGCGCTACGGGTAATCTCGTTCTCCTTGGGCCAGGAATAAATAAACGGGGTAGCAATGGAACGACGCGTACTGGGGCGAACGAAATTGGAAGTCAGCGTCGCCGGTTTGGGCGCCGGCGGCGGCGTCCAGTTGGGCCTTCGCAATGGCGCCAGCGAAAGCGAAGCCGCCGGCATCGTCCGGCTGGCCTTTGATCTTGGCATCAATATTATCGACACCGCCCACGGTTATGGCACCGAGGGTGTGGTGGCGGCGGGCCTCAAGGGCATTCCCCGGGATCAATACGTATTGTCGACCAAATACAGCATCGACCGGCGGGACCGCACCCAACTTAACCCCCAACAGGCGATCAACGGTCTCGACAATTCCCTTAAGATCCTTGGCACCGATTGCATCGACATTTTCCAGATGCACGGCATCGATCCGGTCAACTACGATCACGCTATCGATGACATTCTTCCGGTGCTGCTTCGCGAACAGGAAAAGGGTAAGTTCCGTTTCCTCGGCGCCACCGAGTTTTCGCAGCGCGATCTGGATCACGTCGCCCTGGGCAAAAGCCTGGACGCCGATCTGTTTGATGTGATCATGGTCGCCTTTTCCATGGTCAATCAGAATGCGCGGGAAAGCATATTCCCCGCCACCATCGAGCGGGATGTGGGCACCTTGATCATGTTCGCGTCGCGCAATCTGTTCGGATATCCGGTGCGGCTGAAGCGCGAATTGGATAAGCTGGTGCAATCGGGCCAGGCGCCGGACTGGCTGGCGAGCGAGCCGGAACCGCTCAAGTTTCTTATCCATGAAGCCGGCGCCGAAAACCTGGTCGATGCCGCCTACCGCTATGCCCGCGATGAGCCCGGCGCCCATGTGGTGTTGTTCGGCACCGGCAATCCCGACCACCTGCGCGCCAACGTGGCGTACCTGGGCCGCCCGCCTTTGCCGGATGCCGACCGCGCCAGACTGGAAGAATTGTTCGGCGCCCTGGTGGGTTTCGGCGTCGAGCCGGGTATGACCCATGCCCAGATCGAAGCCGAAGCGGATCGGGACTAACCAGGCATGGACTACACCACGCTGGGCCGCACCGGGCTTCGGGTCAGCGTCGCCGGGCTTGGCGGCGGCGGCGATTCGCGCCTCGGCATGACCGCCGGCAGAAACGAGGCCGAGGTCGCCGACATTGTAAAATTCGCCCTCGATCTCGGCATCAATGTGATCGATTGCGGCTATACGTATGGCACGGAAACGGCGGTCGGCTTGGGTATTCGGGGCCGCGACCGGGACAGCATCGTGCTGTCCACCAAATTCTATGTGCGCCGCAATGATAAATTTCACGGAGCCGCCGAGGTGGTGGCCGGGCTCGATCGATCCTTAAGGCGCTTCGATACCAGCCATCTGGACATCTTCTTTTTGCACGGCATTACGCCGGCCAGCTATGGCCACGCGGTGGCGGAAATTCTGCCCGCCCTCCGGCGCGAGCAGGAAAAGGGCAAGTTTCGCTTCCTTGGCATGACCGAGGCGCCGCCCCGGGACCTGGAGCATAAAGGCCTTTCCCTGGCCCTCGATGACGATCACTTCGATGTGGCCATGCTGGCCTTTTCGCCTACCAATCAGAATGCCCGGGACATCGCCTTGCCGCGCACCATGGCGTTGGGGTGGGGCACCTATATCATGTATGTGGGCCGCTTCCTGGCGGATTTCGGCCGGGTGCGGGATACCTTGGCGGCGCTGGCGGACGCCGGAGAATTTCCGGCCGATCTCGCGCAGCGGGACGATCCCTTGGACTTTTTGATCAATGAAGGCGGCGCCTTGGATATCATGGACGCCGCCTACCGCTATGCGCGCCACGAGCCGGGCGCCCATGTGGTCTTGTTTGGCAGCGGCAATCGGGAGCATATTGCCCGCAATGTGAGGTCCATTAATTCGCCGCCGCTTGCCGATGCGGCGCTGGCCCGGCTCAAGTCCCTGTTTGGCGGGCGCCCCGGCGTCGGCGTGCAATCGGCGGCCATATACGGTCAATAGGAGGGCGCGCCACATGACCACGGACTTGGATACTTCCGGCCTCAAATGCCCGTTGCCGGTCTTGAAGGCGAAAAAGGCGCTGCGCGCCATGGAGGCGGGCGAGGAGATATCGGTCACCGCCACCGATCCCAGCACGATGACCGATTTCCCGGAATATTGCGCCAATGCCGGGCACGCGCTTTTGCAAGCCAGCGAATCAAACGGCGTTTTTCTGTTTCGTATCCGAAAATCGGGCTGAAATATTCAGACTTTGCGGTCCGCCGCCGTGGCGCCCCATTGGGAATCCAAAGCCGTCGCCATGGGGTGGCGGCCCATGGGCGTGTCCTGGTTGAACAGATCGCCGTCGGTCCAATGTTCGAGCCGGAAGCCGTACGGGTCGAACCAATAATCAAAGATTTGCGAGCCCAGCACATGGCGGCCGATGCCCCAGCTATGGCGGTACCCCTTGGCCACCAAATGTTCGTGGCCGATGAAGACATCGTTGGCGTCCTCCACCTCGAAGGCGATGTGGCCGAGCGCGGCTTGCTCGGCGGGCACGGTCAGAAGCGTGTGGTGATCCACATATTCAGGACCCCGGTCGACTCTGGAAAAGGCAACGCGGATAACGCCGTCTTCGTCGAAAAGCTCGTCCGAGCTGACCAGCCCGAAGTGGCTTTTGTAAAAAGCATCGCTGGTTTCGAAATCGGTGACGTTCAGCACCACATGGCCGAGGCGCTTGCATATGGCGGGTCCCGGGCCCAAGCGCACACTATTGCCCAGCCTTTGGCGGTCGCTGCCGGAGTTTCTGGGCGCCGCGTGGGCAACGCCGAGGGGCGCCAGCGTTTCCAGTCCATGCACAATCTCGACCTGGAAGCCGTCCGGGTCCGCTATGGTGACGCGGGCGCCGCCGCCGGGGGTTTCCAATGTCTCAACGGGTGACGCGCCATCGGCCTTGGCAATGATCGCTAAGTCTTGCATCGAAGCCGCTTCGAAGGCGAAGCCCTGAAAGGCGGGCGGGCCAAGCTCGGTAATATGGACATGATGCTCGCCGTCGGTGGCCCGCATATAAAGGGCGCCTTCATCTCTGGCCGCCCGCACCAGGCCGAAGTCGAGAAGATAGGCCTCCATCAGATCCAGATCCGGCGCCGAGAAACGGGCATATAAGACATCTTTGACTTTGATCATGGTCACGTCCTTGTCGTAGGTGTTTGCAATTAGCTTGATCCCGAAAAGCCATATCATGGTATGAATCCATACCAAGCGTGCAACAAATTTTTTTCGAATGCGGGGAAACTGGTCCGGTATTGATTTGGTACGGCCGATGAAACTATTGCAAGGCGTGCCGCTGCTCGCCGTGTTGCTGGCGGTCCTGGCATGCGCAAATGAAGCGGCGGCCGAGCATCCCGTCGGCCAAGGCGGCCGCCTCAATGTGCGTGTCTTGGATGATTTTGGCGGCTTCGATCATATCCTGGCGCCGCACGCCGGTTTGGCGCGCCTGCAAATCCTGTTCGCCGTTCATGACCGCCTGTTCGAGCCCTCGCCCCGCACCGGAAAGCCGATCCCGCGTCTGGCCCTCAGCGCCACGCCCGGCGACGATTTCAAGCGCTGGCGGGTTGCCTTACGTTCCGGCGTGCGCTTTTCGAACGGCGAGAAATTGACCGCCGACGCCTATGTGCAGCATTTCGAGCGCTTGTTGGATAGCGAATATGCGCGCCGCTTCCGCGCCGTCATGGGGGCGCCCTTGAAGAAGGTGACGGCGCCTGGAAAGCTGCTCGTCGAATTTCAATTTTCCAGCCCCAATCCGGGGTTTCGCGCCATCCTCGGTTATGGCGGCACTTATGTCTGGTCCTTGAACGCGCCCGCCTTCATGGCCCGCAACCGGGCGCATCCGGGCCTGGCCGGCAAAAGTGCCGGCGCCGGGCCGTTCCGCATCGCCGCCTGGGAGCAGGGCAAGCGGGTTGTCCTTAAACGCAATCCCAACTATTGGGATCCGTCCGCGCAGCATCTGGACGAGATTACCTATCACGTTCTGGATGGTCCCGATCTCGGCGAAATTTTGCGCCGCATGGGACGCGGAGAATTGGATGCCGCCATGATCTCCGGCGATGCCGCCATCCAGGCGGCGCTGAAGCCGGGGCGGTTTTCGGTCTACCGGCGCACCCTCGATCAATTCGGCGCCGCGCTCGGCTTCAACCGGACCATCGCGCCGCTCGGCGATCCGGTGGTGCGCCTGGCCCTGGCGCAAGCCATCGACCGGCGCGCCATTGCCCGCGGCCTGGGCGGCGGCGATGGCGATGTGGCCGAGCAATTATTTCAGGGCCGCCGCTGGCGCTGCCGCGATGCCGGCTACCCGGCGTTCGACCCCGATGGCGCGCGCAACATATTGGCGGCGCTGGACGTGGATTTCGCCCGCACGGTCCTGTGGACCGAAGATACGCCCACATTGCGGCGCGCGGCGCAGTTGATCCAGGCCATGTGGGCCAAGGCCGGTATTGCCATCGGCGTTCATGTGGTGACGGCCAAGGAACGCAGCCTGACCTATCAGATCGTGGCCGGGCGCGCCGCCCTTTGGATCCAGCCCAAGGGGCCGTTCGTGCATCCGTCCATATCCGATCTGGCGCTGCATTCGGGAGCGGCGCAGAATATTACCCGGCTGCGCAGCCACAAAATCGACACGGCTATCGCCCGCCTTAGAGGCGCGCGCTCGGAAAAAGACATCCGCGCCGCCCATTGCGGGTTCGAGCGCGTTAAAACCGAAGTGCTGCCTTATCTGCCGGTGAAGCGCGGCGTCATCGGGCTGATCACCCGCAACGATATCGGCGGCGTCGCCCTGACCGGCGATCCGGTGATCGGCTATCACCGCATGTTCCGCAAATAATAGAGGCGCCGGTTGCAAGGCCGCGCCCTTGCTTTAAAATTTGGCATCCCAACAAGGAGGATTTCAATGCCGCGATTTTCGGCCAATATTTCGATGATGTTCACCGAGCATGACCTGCTGGACCGCTTCGCCGCCGCCCGCGCCGCCGGCTTCGGCGCCGCCGAAATTCAGTTTCCGTACAATATTCCCGCCGCCGATTTGCGCGCCGCCAAGGACGATTCCGGGCTGGAGATCGCGGTGATTAACATCTCTGCCGGCGATCTGGCCACCGGCGGTCCCGGTTTGGCCGCCATGCCGGGGCGCGAGGATGAATTCAAGCGCGCCGTCGATCAGGCGTGCGAATATGGCGCATTGCTGGCCCCCGATAACATGAATATATTGGCCGGCTGGCCGCCGCTGGATCAGTTCGAGCGGGACCAATGTCTGGCAGTGCTTGCCGCCAATGCCGCCCTGGCCGCCGAGGCATTGTCCGGTCTCGGCATCCGGGCCATTGTCGAGGCGGTCAATTGCCGCGACCGGCCCGGCTATTTGCTGACCACCACCGATCAAGCCATCAGCCTTATCGATGCCGCCGGCCACGCCAATCTCGGCATCGAATATGACATCTATCATATGCAGATCATGGAAGGTGATTTGATCCACACCATCACCGCCAACATGGACCGCATCGGCCATATCCAGTTCGCCGACACCCCTGGCCGCCACGAGCCGGGATCTGGAGAGATCAATTTCCCATTTCTGTTCGAAGCCATCGATGCGGCCGGCTGGCAGGGGTGGCTGGGCGCCGAATATGTGCCCAGCGCCCGTACCGAGGACGGCCTGGACTGGCTTAGGCCCTATCTATGAGGGCACCCTTGCGGCGTCTGATGCGGTAGTCCATCCTTCCTTCCCAACAACCCGAGAGCATTAGACCCGCCATGTCCGAGTTATCCGAATTTCAATCGCTTATCGATCACTGCCTGACCGACGCCGCCTTCGACGAATTGCCCAATTTCGAGCGCGGCAAGGTGCGCGATTCCTATGATCTGCCGGACGGGCGCCGGGTGCTGATCGCCACCGACCGGCAATCGGCGTTCGATAAAGTGCTGGCCGCGGTGCCCTACAAAGGCCAGGTGCTGAACCAAACCGCCCAGTTCTGGTTCGAGGAAACGTCCGATATCTGCGCCAACCATGTGATCTCCTATCCCGATCCCAATATCGCCATCGTCAAGCGGCTGGATATGCTGCCCATCGAAATGGTGGTTCGCGATTACCTGACCGGTTCCACCGAAACCTCCATCTGGCCTATGTATGAGCGCGGCGAGCGGATGCTTTACGGTCACCAGTTTGCCGACGGCTTGCGCAAGAGCGAAAAGCTGCCGGGCACCATCTTGACGCCGACCACCAAGGCCGAGGCCGGCGGCCACGATGCGCCGATCACGAGGCCGGAAATCATCGAACAAGGGCTGCTCAGCCAGGCCCAATGGGACGAGCTGGCCGAAACCAGCCTCGCCGTGTTTGCCCGCGGCCGCGAGATCGCCGCCGCCAACGGGCTGATCCTGGTGGACACCAAATATGAGTTCGGCACCGATGAAGATGGCCGTATCCGCCTTGCCGATGAAATCCATACCCCCGATTCCAGCCGCTATTGGATCACCGAAAGCTACCCGGCCTGCTTCGAGGCGGGCCAGAACCCGGAAAGCCTGGACAAGGAGTTTCTGCGCCTTTGGATCGCGGCGCGCTGTGATCCCTATAAGGACCCGATCCCGGATATTCCGGCCGAAACATTGATGGAATTCTCCGCAAAATATGTGTCCCTGTTCGAAACCGTGACCGGTGGCACCTTTGACCATGCGGACGCGGAGGCCCCCTTGCGGGACCGCATCCGCTCCTCCCTGGCCAGGGAACTGCCCGATTATTTTTAAGGCATAATTATTAATACATTATATTTTGTGTATATTATATAAATAAAACACAAAAAAATGATGATATATGTTGCACAATAATACTAATGGTGTAAATAAAGGCTTCCAGGCAAATACTCATTCAGGCGGTTGGGCGTATTCATGGACACCATCATCAACGAGGCCAATAAATCCGATTATCAATTTGTCCGGGAGCCGGAGCTGGTTGTGAACCCATCGGGCGCGGCGCCCTTGGCCGCCGTCTTGAATTTCGAAACCCCAAGCCCGGTTTCGGCCGAGATTACCATCACCGATGCGCAGCGGAGCTGGACGGTGCCGGTCCGGGTGGAGCCGTCGGCCAGCCATTCGCATATTCTGATTGGCATGCGGGCGAGCGGCACCCACGCGGTCAGCCTCAGCCTTTTGGAAGATGGCGGCGGCATTATCAAAGATGTTTGGCGGGCAAGTTTCACCACCGAACCCCTGCCGGCCGATTTCCCGGAATTGAAGCTCACCGTCAATGACGCCGCCGCCATGGAGCCCGGCTTTACATTCTTCGGCATCCGCAAATCGCAAATCTCGGGCGCCGCCGGATATGGGGTGATCGTGGCGCTGGATGCGGAAGGCGAGGTGGTATGGTTGTGCGATACCGGCCACACGGTCGGCGAGATCAAGCGGCTCCGCAACGGCAACCTGATTTACCTGACCTTCGATCACCGGGCTATCGAGATCGACATGCTCGGCAACCGTATTTGCCAATGGTTTGCCGCCGATGCCCTCAAGCGCGGCGATTACGAAGTGTCGGCGACCTCCATCCCGGTCGCGGCGATGGCCTTTCATCACGATATTCTGGAGCTTGAGAACGGCAATTTTGTCGTCCTCAACGTGGAGATGCGGGATGTCGACGATTACTGGACCAGCGAAACCGATGCGGACGCACCGCGCGCCCCGGCGACCCTGATCGGCGACGTGGTCACTGAGTTTGAGCGCAACGGCGACATCGTCGGCAAATGGCATATGCTGGATATTCTGGATCCGGAGCGGATTACCTATGGGTCCCTGGCGGACTACTGGATCCGCAAGGGAATTCCCAATTCCAAGGATTGGAGCCATCTGAATTCGGTGGTTCTCGATGCCGCCGACGACTGCTTCATCATTTCGTCGCGCCATCAGGACGCGGTGGTCAAATTCCGCCGCGACAATAGCGAGCTGGTCTGGATATTGGGCACCCACGAAGCCTGGCGCGCGCCCTGGTCGGACCACCTGCTGGCGCCCGAAGGGGATCTCGATTGGCAGTACCATCAGCATAACGCCACCATCACGTCCCGGGGCAATATTTTGCTGTTCGACAACGCCAACAACCAGGCCGTGCCGTTTACCGAAAAGCGGGCGGCGGCGGATTGTTACAGCCGCGCCGTGGAATTCGCCGTCGATGGCGATGCAATGACCGCCAAGCAGGTGTGGTCCTACGGCGCAGGCGAAGAAGAGCGCTACTACTGCCCGTTCATCTGCGGCGCCGAGGAATTGGTCCAAACCGACAATGTGCTGGTCTGCTTCGGCGGGATGCTGTCGGACGATGAGGGCCGGGTGATCGACGATCCCAAGATCGGGCTCGGCTGGGTGCGCATTGCCGAAATAACGCGCGGGCCCGATGCGCATCTTGTGTTCGAGCTGTTCATCGACGAGCGCGACAAAGACCAGGGCTGGGACGTCTACCGGGCGCGGCGATTGCCGTCGCTGTACGGCTGATCACAACCCCTCAAAGGCCGTTGCCGGGCGATTGAATAACCCCGCTTAAAAATTTACTATCTCTTGATCCGCGTTAATTACCGCTAGGGTTCGGTCCGCTATATAATTGCCGGGCCGATACATGCGTGATAGCCGTGCCCGATATTTGCTGACCCAGGAGCCCGAGATGCATTTCGGATTTACCGAAGAACAACAGATGATGCAGGATATGGCGAAGAATTTCGCCGCCAACGAGATTCTGCCGACCCTGGAAGACGATGAAAAAGAACACCGGTTCCGCATGGAAATACTCGAAAAGATGGGCGCGCTCAGCTTTTTCGGCTGCGCCTTGCCGGAAGAGGTTGGCGGCAACGGTTTCGGATTTTTGGAATCAGTAATCATCGCCGAACAGATCGCCAAGGTTTCCGGCTCCTGGCGGCTGCCGTTCAACATGCAGAACATCGGCCCAGCCGTCACCGTCAACCAATTCGGAACCGACGCGCAGAAGCAGCGCTTTATCCCGGACTGGATTTCCACCAAAGCGGTTGGCTTCTTCGCCATGACCGAGCCCAATACCGGCTCCGACGTGGTCTCCATGGGCACCACCGCCACCGACAAGGGCGACCATTGGGAGCTGAACGGCCAGAAAATGTGGATTTCCAACGCCCATGTGGGCGATTGGGGCCTCCTTTATGCAGTGACCGACCGGGAAGCCAAGCATAAGGGGCTCACCTGTTTCATCATCAACCCGAAGCAAACCGACGGCGTTGTTACATCTGCGATTGAGACAAAACTCGGCCTGCATTGCGCGCCGACCGGCGAGATCGCCTTTGACGGCGCCAAAATCCCGAAAGACGCGGTTCTGGGCGAGGTCAATCAGGGCTTTCCGATCTGCATGTGGCAGCTCAACAACACGCGCATCGGCTGCGCGGCGGGCGCCATCGGCATCGCCGGCGGCGCCATCGACGCGGCCATCAATTACGCCAACGAGCGCATACAATTCGGCCAGAAGATCGGCTCCTATCAGATGATCCAGGCGCAGATCGCCGACATGGTGGCCGAACACGAAGCAGCGCGGCTTTTGGTCTACCGGGCTGCCTGGCTGAAAGATCAAGGCCTGCCGAACAGCCACGAGACCTCCATGGCCAAGCTGTTCGCATCCGAAGCCGCCGTGCACGCCGCGTCCGATACCATGAAGATATTCGGCAGCTACGGTTTCTCCACCGAATATCCGGCCGAGCGGTTTTTGCGCGATGCCCATTCCTTGCGCGCCGTCGAGGGCACCAGCAATATCCAAAAGCTCATCATCGCCGGCATTTCCCTCGGCGATTCCCAGAACCGCTAGCCACCGCTCCCACCCGCGCCCAGCTTCATTAGGATAAGTTCCATGGCGAGAAAGCAGACCCCGTTGCGGCCCTATTTCGAGAAAATGTCTGATATCGGCAAGCCGTTGAGCGAGGCCGAAATGAAGCGGGGACTTAAGAATTTGGAAGCGGTTCTGGAACAGGAAGCGCTTATCGAGGCCGAGGAGGCACGCGTGTTGGAGGCCGGTATTGCGGCCGAGCGGGTGCGATCCCGGGGCGCCATGACCATCCATGACCGGCTCGATTACATGGTAGATGACGAAACGTGGCAGCCGCTGCATTCCCTCTATAACCCCACCGAAAACGAAGAGGGCTGCACCGGCGTGGTCAGTGGCCTCGGCAAGATCGAGGGGCGCTGGGCGGTGATCATCGGGTTCGATAACAAGGTCATGGCCGGCGCCTGGATCGCCGGGCAGGCGGAAAATATCCTGATGATTACCGATTTGGCCAAGCGCCTCAATATCCCGCTGGTCTGGCTGACCAACTGTTCCGGCGTCAAGCTGATGGAGCAGGAAACCGTCTATGCGGGCCGGCGTTCCTCGGGCGCGCCGTTTTTTCGCCACGCCGAATTAAACAAGCTGGGCATCCCCATTCTAAATGCCATCTACGGCACCAACCCGGCCGGCGGCGGCTATCAGGGCATCTCACCGACCATTTTGCTGGCCCACGAAGGCGCCAACATTGCGGTCGGCGGCGCCGGCATCGTCGGCGGCATGAACCCCAAGGGCGAGATCGACTTGGAAGGCGCCCGCGCGCTCATAGAAGGCACCAAGTCGTTCCAGGGCAAAACGCCGGGCCGCACCGAGACCCATTTCGATGCGACCGCCTATTTTCGCGAGGTGCACGAGACCGAAGAAGGCGTCCTGGACGGCATCAAGGATTATATGCGCATGATGCCGGCCTACGATGCGGCTATGTTCCGGGTTGCGAAGCCGGCGCAGCCCAAATATCCGCTCGAAGACATAAATTTGATTCTGCCCGCCAACCAGAAACGCCCTTACGATGCCATGCAGATATTGGCGCGCCTGACCGACAATTCCGAGTTCATGGAATACCGGCCCGATTATGGCCCGGAGGTTTATACCGGCATCGCCAAGATGGATGGCTTTGCCGTCGCTATCATCGGCAACAACCAAGGCATCATTGCCGACTATCCCGATTATGCGGACGGCGAATATCCCGGCGTCGGCGGCAAGCATTACCGCCAGGGGCTGATCAAGCAAAGCGAGTTCGTCACCCTTTGCGGGCGCGACAATCTTCCCATCATCTGGCTGCAGGACACCACCGGCATCGATGTAGGCGACGCCGCCGAGGAGGCCGAGCTGTTGGCCCTCGGCCAGTCGCTGGTCTATTCCATCGAGCAGACCGATATCGCCATGATGTGCGTGGTCCTCCGCAAGGGCCAGGCGGCGGCCCATTACATCATGTGCGGACCGCAAGCCAACAACAACAACGCCATTACCCTGGGCACGCCGCTGACCGAGATTTGCGTCATGCACGGCGAGACCGCGGCGGCGGCATCTTACGCCAGGCGTCTGGTGAAAGAAGACGATGAGGGCCGCGACATCTCACCAGTCGTGGACAAGATGAACCAGATGATCGATGATTACCGGGCGAAATCGGAGCCTGCCTATGGCGCCAAAATGGGGTTTGTCGATGAAATCGTTTCCTTAGGCCGGTTGCGCGGCTATATGGAAGCCTTTGCCGGAGCAAATTACCAAAATCCCAAATCGATCACGCCGGTTCACCAGATGCTTTTGCCCCGCGCCATCAAGGGCTGATCCGCCTCGGAAGAAGGAATGTATGCGATGCGTTGCGAAATCACGGCGCCCATGTCGGGCAATATTTATGAAATCTCGGTCGCAGTTGGCGATGACGTTTTGGCCGAAGATGAGCTGCTCATTCTCGAAGCCATGAAAATGGAGAACCCCATCTACGCCCCCGTCGATGGCAAGGTCGCCGAGATCAAGGTCGCCGTCGATGATGCGGTCGAGACCAACGACGTTCTGATAATATTGGATTAGCCGCGCCACAGCTTATTTAAGGAGACGGACATGGAAGCGGTATGGGGTGCGGTCAAATTGATGTTTTTCATCTATGGGCTGGCGGCGGTGCTGTCGCTGATCGTCGCTTGGATTCTTAAAATTCTGTTCGCCGCCGTGCAGGCGCAGAAAGCCCGCGCCGTGGCCAGGAACGCCGCGATGGTCGCGCCGGCCGCCGAGGACGCCGAGGGCGATAAAACGGCTTCGCAAGGTTCCGCCTGATCATGCCCGAAATAGAGTTTCTGCAAATATTTCAGGGCCTGGCCACGCTGCTGGCGGCGGAACCGGTGATCGCCTTGGCCCGGGTGGCGCTGATCTGCCTCGGCATCGCCTTCGTCTATCTCGGCGTCAAAGGAACCCTGGAGCCGCTGATCATGATCCCCATGGGCTTCGGCATGTCCTCGGTCAATGCCGGCGTCCTTGCCCTGTCGGCGACCAAGACCGGAACCCTGTTCCTCGATCCCATCGCCAGTGATCCGGCCCAGTTGATGGACGCCCTGCAGATCAATTTCCTGCAACCCATTTACACATTCTCGTTCTCAAACGGCCTCATCGCGGTGCTGATATTCTTCGGCATCGGCGTGTTGTCGGATATCGGCTATATGCTGATTTCGCCCATGCGCTGCATGATTATCGCTATCTTTGCGGAATTGGGCACGGTGCTGACGTTCCCCATTGCCGTTGCCCTGGGGCTGCCCCTCAACGAAGCGGCGGCCATCGCCATGGTCGGCAGCGCCGATGCGCCGATGGTGCTGTACACGTCGCTGCTGCTGGCCCGCGATCTGTTCGTTCCGATCACCATCGTTGCCTATCTTTACCTAAGCCTCGCCTATGCCGGCTATCCGTATCTGGTGCGCCTGATGGTGCCGAAGCGCCTGCGCGGCCTGGTGATGGAGACAAAAAGCATTCCGAATATTTCCAAGGGCGAAAAAATCACCTTCGCGGTCATCACCTCGACACTGCTGAGCTTCCTGTTTCCGGTGGCATCGCCTTTATTTATGGGATTTTTCCTCGGCATCATCATCCGCGAATCCGGGGTCAAACCGTTCATCGAATTCATCGGCGGCCCGGTGCTCTATGGTGCCACATTCTTTTTGGGGCTGCTGCTGGGGGTCTTGTTCGAAGCCAGCACCATCTTAGATCCCAAGGTGATCTTGCTTTTGATCCTCGGCATCACGGCGCTACTTTTGTCCGGCATCGGCGGTATCATCGGCGGCTATGTGGTCTATTGGATGAGCGGCAAGACCTTCAATCCGGTCATAGGTATCGCCGGCGTCTCGTGCCTTCCGACCACCGCCAAGGTGGCCCAGAAAGAAGCCCGCGCCGCCAACAAGTTCGCCATCATCCTGCCCTGGGCCATGGGCGCCAGCGTGTCGGGGGTCATCACCTCGGCGATCATCGCCGGCATTTACGTATCGTTGCTGCGATGAAGCGCGTTCTGGGCGAAAGGCGGAATTACTGGATCGCCGGCACGGCGATAGCCTTTCTCGGCGCCGCCCTGGTGCGTCTGATCTCTCCCGAAATTGAAGGCACCCTCGGCTGGGTGACCCTCGGCGGCGGCCATTTCCTGGTGATCGCCGGGCTGGTCATCATCGTCTTCGGCACAAGGCGCCGGCCTGAAGACGCGTTTCGGCCGGCGGGGGAAACCTAAAACAAAACGGCGGGCGGCGCCGGGCGATTGCCCGCAAAGCCGATGGAAATTCCATGGTTTCGGAACGGGGCAATGTCCGCTATATGACGGTGGTCTCAACTGATCGACGCAACACTTTATCTTAAATGGAAAGATGGAGTGTTTGAT
>CAUZTZ010000013.1:0-27189 GCA_963582805.1 Alphaproteobacteria bacterium | reverse complement strand
CTTGAAGGTGCTGTCCGAAGGCTCCGACGGCATGTCGATGCAGTTGCCGTGAACGTCGTATTTCCAGCCGTGATAGACGCAGCGCAGCCCGCATTCCTCGTTGCGGGCGAAATACAACGAAGCGCCCCGGTGCGGGCAGGCCTCCGGCATGGCGCCCACCTGGCCATCGGTGCCGCGCCACATGACGAAGTTCTCGCCGAGCAATCGCATGCGCTTGACCGGCCCGTCGGGTTCCGGAAATTCCGACGACGGCAGGCACGGTATCCAATATTCGCGCATCAATTTGCCCATCGGCGTGCCCGGCCCGACCCGGCACAACAGATCATTGTCTTCTTTCGAAAGCATCGGCTTCCTCCCCCGTTTGCGGCCCGCAGTTTAAAACGAAAATCGTCTTTAGGAAAACCGCGCTACGAATTATTCATGGCGCGCCATTGGGTCTGGCCATATTATAAAATCGGGGCGGATGCTGAATTTGGAGGGTGCGAGCCATGATCCATGCAAACAGGTGGTACGCGGCGGCAACCGCGGCGGAGATATCCACGCAGCCAACCGAGCAGGTTATTTGCGGCCGGCCATTGGTTTTGTACCGGGCCGCCAGCTCCGGCAAACTGGTCGCCTTGGAGAACCGGTGCCCGCACCGCCAAGCGCCGTTATCCATGGGCACGGTCGTTGGTGATGACATTATGTGTATTTACCACGGCTGGGTGATCAACGGGGCCGGGCAATGCGTGCACGTGCCGCATCAGGACAGCGTCGCCGCATCGGTGTGCATAGACGCCTACCCGGTGACCCAAAAATGGGGCTTGGTCTGGATCTGGATCGGCGATGCGGACAAAGTTGATGAGACCTTGATCCCGGACATGGCCTGGACCGAAGACGACGAGCAATCGTCGGTTTTCATCCGCTTCCATGTGGGCGCCAATTACCAGCTTATGGCCGACAATCTGCTCGACGTTTCCCATTCTGATTTCCTGCATACCAGCACATTCGGCTCCCACGCCGGGCGCCGCGCCGAGACCGAGCACGTCAAGGCCGAGCTGGAGGCCTGGTCCGAAGACGGCGCGGTCTATGGGCATAGGACATTGCGCGATGTGGTTCTGTCGCCGATGGCGGCGGCCTGGGCGGCGACCGACAAGCCGGTAACCCGGACCCACAAGACGCGCTGGACGCCGCCCAACAACATCAACATCGAGTTGATTATGGAGAATGACGAAAACAAGGTGACCATTCACCACGATCACCTGATGACGCCGGAGAGCGAAACCTCCTGCCACTACTTCTTGATCTGGACCCGCGATTTTTCGGTGCATGGCGGATATCCGACCGACGAAGATGTCCGCCGCGAGCAATCGACGGTCATAGAATCGGAAGACATCGCCATGGTCGAGGCGCAACAACGCAATAAAATCCGGTTCGGCGATCCCGGCGATATCCCCGGAGCCGCCGACAAGATCGTCGCTGCCGTCCACAAACGCATCGCCGAATTGGAAGATGCGGAGAAAGCGCGCAACGCCGCCTGATGGGGACTGTTACGCCGATCTCCGCTTCGATCACGAAATTGCGGCGTCGCCGGTGCCGAACCCCAATGCGGGGCGCGTCAGTTCGATATGAACATGCCGGCGGCGAGGCCCTCGTCGATCACGAAATTGGCGCCGTAGATCGCCTTGCCGGTGACCGGCGAGGCCAGGAACATGGCCGTTTCGGCAATCTCGGCGGCTGTCGAATAGGTGCGCCCGGACGGGGTCACGGTCTCCATGAAATCGAGGATCGGCTTAAACTCGGGATCGGTGCGCACATATTCGTTCATCGGCGTTTCGGTGTTGCCCGGCGAGATCGCGTTGACATGAATGCCGTCCCGGGACACTTCGGTCGCCATCACCTTGGTCAGCATAACAACGGCGGCCTTGGTGGCGCAGTAGACGCCGTACATGGGCAGCGCACAGACAGACGCCGCCGAGGCCACATTGATGATGTTGCCGCGTTTGCGCGATTTCATATGCGGCAAGACCGCCTCCATCATGGTGATGGTGCCCTTCAGATTGACGTCGATCATGACGTTCATGTCTTTGGACTTGGTGGCGCCCGCCGGGGTCGGCACGAAAATGCCGGCGGAATTGATCAGGATATCGATCTTCTTGTGGTCTTTCAGCACCTGGGCAACCAAGGCGTTCACCTGGCCCGGCTTGGTGATATCGCAGACATAGCCCTTCGACTTGCGCTTGATTTCGGCCGCGATCTTATTGGCTTTACGCTTGTTCTGGCTGGCGACGATGGCGCAGGTCGCGCCTTCTGCGGCAAACTTTCTGGCGATTGCCTCGCCGATGCCGGACGATCCACCGACCACCAGCGCCACCCTGTTTCGCAATTGCATGGCTTGTCTCCCCTGTTTCAAATAAGGCTCTTGAACTTGATTGCCAGCGTAACCATTCGGGAGCGGCAAGGCCAATTAAAAACCGATGCGTGTATATCTCCCGATCACCATTCGGCGCTAAGATTGCCATCCGCCCACCTTCAACTAGTATGGCCGGCAATTAATCTGCCCAAAAAAAGAGGGATAACGGAGGCATAATGGCGGATCGTGAGGTCAGGCGGAGGTTGGCGGCCATACTCGTTGCGGACGTGGCGGGCTATACACGCCTGCTGGAAGACGACACCGACGGCACCGTCGCCGCCTGGCAGGACGCCCGCGAAGACGTCATCAAACCTTGCGTCGCCGACCATTCCGGCCAAATCGTCAAACTGACCGGCGATGGCTTTTTGGTCGAGTTTCCTACCGTCCAGGACGCGGTCAACTGTGCCATCAATATGCAAACCGGCTTAGGCGCCAGCAGTTTGGATTTCCGCATGGGCATTAACCTTGGCGACATCGTCGATGACGGCGAGGATATCCACGGCGAGGGCGTCAATGTGGCGGCGAGGCTGGAAGGGCTTGCCGAGCCCGGCGGCATCTGCATTTCCGGTCTGGTTTACGAATCCATCCGCAACCGCATCGACGCGGAATTCGAAGATATGGGACCACAGGATGTAAAAAATGTTTCAGGCCCGGTGCAAGCCTATGCGGTTCGCACCGTAGAGCCGGCGACAGCGGCGGCGGAGCACGGCGGCGGCGGCCAGCTTTCCATCGCGGTGCTGCCGTTCGACAACCTGTCGGGCGATACGGACCAGGAATATTTCTCCGACGGCCTGACCGAAGACATCATTACCGCGCTTTCCCACTGGCATTCATTTTCCGTCATCGCCCGCAATTCCACTTTTCAATATAAGGGACAATCGCCGGATATTCGCCAAGTGGCGGCGCATTTGGGCGTTCAATATGTACTGGAAGGCAGCGTCCGCAAGGCCGGCGAGCGCGTCCGGATAACTGCGCAGCTCATCGACGGCGCGACCGGCAACCATGTATGGGCGGATAAGTTCGACCGGCAACTGGACGATTTTTTCGAACTTCAAGACGAATTGACCCAGATCATCGCCGCCAAGGTTGAGCCGGAATTCGCCAAGGCGGAACAAAAGCGGGTGGCGCGAAAATCCCTGGGCAGCCTGGATGGGTGGGATTGCTATCAGCGCGCCATCGCATCGTTGAATGAGCTCACCGAGGATGGCAACCTGCGCGCTCAGGAACTGTTTCGGCGCGCCATCGAGATCGATCCCAAGGACAGCCGCCCCCATGCCGGCCTCGCCTACTGCCTTTTCCGCTATTCCTATGACGGCTATTCGGACGAGAAGGGTTATGCCAATGAAGAAAGTCTGGAGCATGCGCGCCGCGCCGTCGCCCTCGACGACGGTGATGCTCAGGCCCACGAGATTCTGGCCATATTGCTAGCCCATTCCCATCAGTTGGATGCGGCCATCACCGAAGCCCGCCGCGCGGTGGACATCAATCCCAACTTCGCCCACGCCTATGTGCCGCTTGGCAATTCGCTGAGCATGGCTGGCCAGCCTGAGGATGGCATCCCCTATCTGGAGACCGCCATCCGGCTCAATCCCGATGATGTTCGCGGGCATATCTATCTGGAGCTTCTCGCCGAATCGCATTTGAACAACCGGGACTATGATCAGGCGGTGGTCTGGGCGCGAAAATCCATCGAACGCAAGCGGGATTTCCTGCACCCGCATATTATTCTCGCCTCGGCGCTTGGCAACCGTGGCGACACAGCCGACGCCGCGAAAGCGCTGGCCGACTGCGAGCAACTGCATCCCAATTTTATCGAACAGTTTCCGACATTGAACTTCTACCGGGACCCGGCGGACAAGGACCATATCGTGGACGGCCTGCGCAAAGCCGGATGGAAAGACGCCGACAGCGAGCCCGCCCTGCCCGACAAACCCTCCATTGCCGTCCTGCCCTTCGATAATCTGTCGGGCGATCCGGAACAGGATTTTATCGGCGACGGGCTTACAGAGGACATCATCACCGCACTGTCCCGCATGCGGTCGTTTTTGGTCATCGCCCGCAATTCGACCTTTCAATACAAAGGAACCTCACCCGATATCCGCCGCGTGGCCGAGGAATTGGACGTGCGCTATGTGCTGGAAGGCAGCGTTCGCAAATCCGGCGACCGGATCAGAGTGACGGCCCAGCTTATCGACGCCACCAACAACACGCATCTGTGGGCCGAGCGTTTTGATCGTGAGTTTACGGACATTTTTTCCGTCCAGGACGAAATAACCGGCACCCTGGTTGCCCAGTTGGAGCCGGAGTTAGGCCGGGCTGAGTACGAGCGGGTTAAATCAAAACCGCCGGAAGACCTCGATGCGTGGGAGCTGGTTCAGCGGGGCAATGCCCACTTGCCGAGCAAGAATCTTGAAAGCAGCGCTGAGGCGCGGCGGTTATTCGAGCAGGCTATCGAGCGAGATCCGGGCTGCGTCGCAGCCCATGCCGGCATCTCGCTGACTTTTATATCCAGGTATTTCAATGATTCTGCTGATCCTGATATCGAAGGTGGCATGTTGGTGGCCCGGCAGGCACTCAAACTCGACAACAACGATCCCCATTCACATTATGCCCTGGGTTTGGCCCATTTCTTGGACAGGCATCCTGATACCGCAATCTCAGCATTTGAGGAGTGCCTTAGGTTAAATCCCAATTATGCCCCGGCCCATGACTGGATGGGCGCCATGTTTTGCCACTCCGGCCGTCCTGACGAAGCAATTCCCCATGCCGAGATGGCGATCCGGTTGAGCCCATCCGATCCGGCCATTGGTATGTTCTATTTCCATTACAGCTTAGCCCATCTCTATCTAAAGCAGTATGAGCAGGCAGTGAAATTGGGACGCAAGGCGCTCCAGAAGGGGTGCCCTTGGCCGGGGAACGCCTATTTGACAGCTGCCTTGGAACATTTAGGCCGGACAGACGAAGCTCAGAACGCCTGTAAAGAGCTGATCAAAATTAGTCCCAATGTCACCATTGAATTCGTACGCGAACGGATTCCCACCACACACCAGCCCTCGTTGGATCACCTGTTGGACGGGCTCCGCAATGCAGGGCTACCGGAGAGCTAATGCCGCCCGACGGAGCTAGCCCCCCTGGCCTAACCCGTCATGGCCTCCGCCGCCAAATCCTGATCGACGCAATCGGCATAGCTGGCACCAGTGCCGATCAGCCCGCCCGACAGCAAGGCGCCACGAAGGCGTTCGAAACCGGCCTCCGGCAACAGCAGATTGGCGCCCCAGATGCCGAGGGACTGGTAGCGGCTGATACATGTGGTCAGCACCATCCCATCCAGTTCCGGAAAATAGGGTTGGATGGTTGCGACGATATCGCCCGCATCGCTCTTGGTCAGCCATATTTGCATTTCATGGATGGCGCGGCTCATGGCCAGCAGCTCGGCGCGGCGCGCATCCAGGGTGTGCCGGTTGGCCAGCAACGTGGTGTAGGAAGTAGCCCCCCTGGATGCCGAGGCGTACCAGATATGCCCGGCGCCATCATTAAGCAATTGGGTAACGAACGGCTCGAACACCTGAATGACATCCAGCTCCCGCGCGCGAAACGCCGCCACGTTTTCGGCCATCGAGCGGTCCGCTGTGCGGGCGAGGCTACCGGGATCGAGACCTGCGCGGCGGATATCGTCCTGTAGGCACATCCACGGGGTCGGCACCTCGGAGACGGTGCCGATGCTACGGCCCTCAAGATCGGACATTGCGAAATCGGCGCGCGGCTCGGGCCCGATCAGGAAAAATGGATCCCTGGTCACCACCTCGCAAAAGCTGACCAGCCGGCAGGCCGGGTCCCGGTCGCGTCCCACCAGGCAACGCATGGGCCCGCCCCACCAGATGCCGTCGGCGCCTGCCTCGGGAATGGGGAGCGGCGCATCGGACGCTTCCAGGCGCACATCCAGCCCTTGATCTTTGTAGCATCCCAGCGCCACCGCCGCGTAGAACGGGGCGTAAAACAGGGCGCGGAAATTTTCATAGAGTGTGATGGTCATGGGCAATTATAGACGCCCCTTTTTCCGCCATGGCGGAGACGAATTGTCGCCGATTACAAAATATTATCGAGGGCGTCGGCCAGACTTTTTACCGTGCGGTCCACGTTATGGAGCTTGTCGAGGCCGAACAGGCCAAGGCGGAAGGTCTGATAATCGTCCGGCTCGTCGCAGCCTAAGGGCACGCCGGCGGCGACCTGCAAGCCTTCGGCGGCAAATTTTTTGCCGTTGTGGATATCGGCGTCGCCGGTATAGCTGACAACCACGCCCGGCGCCTGGAAGCCCTCGGCGGCGACGCTTCTGAAACCCTTGGAGACCATGAGCGCGCGCACCTTTTCGCCAAGCTCCCACGCCTCGTCGCGAACTTTGTCGAAACCGTAGGCTTCGGTTTCCTTCATGGCGTCATGAAATTTCACCAGGGCGTCGGTGGGCATGGTGGCGTGATAGGCATGGCCGCCGTTCTCATAGGCTTCCATGATCTGCAGCCATTTCTTGAGATCGCAGGCGAAGCTGGAACTGGTGGTATCATCGATGCGCGTCCTGGCATCGGCGCTCATCATCACCAGACCGCCGCAGGGGCTTGCGCTCCAACCCTTTTGCGGGGCGCTGATCAGCACATCGACGCCGGTCTTTTCCATATCGACCCAGATGGTGCCGGACGCAATGCAATCCAGGACGAACAGACCGCCCACGTCATGCACCGCATCGGCAACGGCGTGAAGATAGGCGTCCGGCAGAATAATCCCGGACGCAGTTTCCACATGGGGCGCGAAGACCATATCGGGTTTTTCCGATTGGATCGCGTCCACCACCTCTTCGATTGGCGCCGGCGCGAAGGCGGCCTGATTGCCCTTTTCGACCAGACGCGCCTTGAGGACGGTTTCCTTGGACGGGATATTTCCGGCTTCGAATATCTGGGACCAGCGGAACGAGAACCAGCCGTTGCGGATGACCAGGCAATTTTTCCCGGTTCCGAACTGGCGGGCGACGGCTTCCATGGCATAGGTGCCGCCGCCGGGAACGATGGCCACGGAACCGGCACGGTAGACCTTTTTCAAGGTCTCGGAAATATCGCGCATCACCCCTTGGAAGGATTGCGACATATGGTTCAGCGAGCGGTCGGTGAACACCACCGAAAATTCCAGAAGGCCGTCGGGATCAACGTTCGAAATTGGGTTTGTCATGGTTTGTCCTGCCAGGGGTCAAAGGGAGATGGAAACAATTCCGGCTCAAGCGGCCAAGGCGCCGAAGTTGCGTACATGAATGCCGGCGTCGGCGCCGCGTTCGGCCACATAGTCTTGAAAGCGCTGGGCTACAACTGCCGGCTCCCAGTCGGCGAGGCCGGTGATAAAGCTCGGCCTTTGGCGCGCCCGCTCAAACCAGGCGGCCAGATTTGGATACCGGTCGAGGGGCCAATCCATCAGCCACATGCGGTGCACGTTGGGCATCCAGGCGGCTTCGGCGAGGGTGAATTGGGCGCCCATGATCCACGGGCCGCCCAGCCTGAGGGCGTCGTCCAGTTCCTGGAAATAGGCGTGCGTGCGGTCGACGGCGGCCACGATCCTGGCGGCATAGAACATATCTGCCGACTGCCATTCGCGGATGAATTCCACCAGCTCTTTGTTCTGGTGGGCGGCGGCGAAGGCATCTAAATCTTCGGGGCTCATGTTTTTGCGCGGCCGGAACAAAAACTCATGGGACAATAGTTTTAAATCCGATTGTCCGGTGTCGGCGTCATCGATCCATTTTTGCAAGAGCGCGGCGTCTTCGGCGCCGTCCGGCGTCAGTGGCGGTTCGGGAAACGCCGCATCCAGATATTGAATGATGTCTTTCGATTCGATCATCACCACGCCGTCATGGACAAATGCCGGCACCAGCCCATCGGGATTGATGGCCTGAAATTGCGGCGTCGCATGTTCATTGTCGGGGATGCTGATCGGATGGCTTTGCCATTCCAGCCCCTTCTCGGCCAGGGTGATGCGCACCCGTTGCGAGCAGCTCGAAAGATCGCCGTGCCAGAGATGCAGACCCTTCAAATTCTTCAAGGCTGGATCGCCTGGTTCGATAACGGGCATCGGAACTCCTTTGGGCGGGCCGGGCGGTTTCAAGCCGCCCACTACCCTAACCCGCTCCCCGCGTTGGGGAAAAGAGAATTTACGCGTACGCGGCGTGGCCGCCCGCAGGCTGCTTGCGCCCACGTCCGCCCCGGCGCTTGCCGCGCTTGATACCGGCTCCGCCGGACGGCTTGCGCCCGCCATTGTGGCGGCCATTTTGGCGGCCATTGCCGCGTGGATTCTCGGGCGCCGTTTCCGGCCCTATCGCCTCGGGGCCATCGCCGACCACCGTCAGCGGACGTTGGATCAGCCGTTCGATATCGCGCAAATAGGCGCGCTCGGCCGGATCGCAGAACGAAACCGCAGCGCCGCCGGCGCCGGCCCTTGCGGTGCGCCCTATCCGGTGCACGTAGCTTTCCGGCTCGTTGGGCAGCTCGAAATTGATGACGTGGGTAATGCCGTCCACATCGATGCCGCGCGCCGCGATATCGGTTGCCACCAGGACGCGGGCCTCGCCGGCGCGGAACCGCGACAGCGCCCTTTGGCGGGCGCCTTGGGATTTGTTGCCGTGGATCGCTTCGGCGTCGACACCGCTTTTGCCGAGCTTGTCGGCAACCCGGTTGGCCCGGTGCTTGGTGCGGGTGAAGACAATGACCTTCGACAAAGCCGGATCATCCATGATCGAGGCCAGCAGCTTGGTCTTATCAGCAGCGCCGACATGGTAGATGCTTTGCGTGATGCTTTCGATGGGCGTCGCTTGAGGCGTCACTTCGATGCGCACCGGATTGTTCAACATGTCGCCGGACAGCGCTGCGATCTCTTTCGGCATGGTGGCCGAAAACAGCAGCGATTGGCGCTTATTGGGCAAGGCCGAAACGATTTTACGGACATCGTGGACAAAACCCATATCGAGCATGCGGTCGGCTTCGTCGAGAACCAGAAACTCGGCCCCGTTCAGATCGATAAAGCCCTGGCTCATCAAATCCAAAAGCCGGCCGGGCGTGGCGACGATGATATCGACGCCGCGGCGAAGCGCGTTCACCTGTGGATTTTGCTTCACGCCGCCAAAAATAACGGTATGGCGCAAATGGAGGTTCTGACCATAGGCGGCGAACTCCTCGCCAATCTGGATGGCCAGCTCGCGGGTCGGCGCCAGGATCAGAGCGCGCGGATTGCGGCGCTTATCCTTAGGTTGACTTTTGGCAAGCTTTTGCAGAATCGGCAGCGCAAAGGCGCCGGTCTTGCCGGTGCCCGTCTGGGCGATGCCAAGCACGTCCGAGCCTTTAAGCAACTCGGGGATCGCTTCTTGTTGGATCGGTGTCGGGGTGATGTGGTTTCTGGATTTCAATGCAAGTTGGATCGGATCGGACAAGCCGAGATCCGAAAATTTTAACGTATTCACTAGATATTCCTATACGCCCGGCGGCGCGCACCGTATGACAATCACACGGTCGGACCCCGGCGTTTTCCCTCCCTCGGGCGCGGCCGAAAGGGGAAGATTATTGATTATTGTTCCCGGGATATGGTGCCGCGTTATGGCGGCGCTTCGCGCAATCGCAAGACAATCAACTAAGTTAACGATGCTCAAATGGGCCTGTTCGCCCATAATGTCAAGTCCTAGCCGGCGATAACCTCTTTCACCTTGCCGGCCAGATCGGCGAGGCTGAAAGGTTTGGGCAGAAAATTCAGCGCGGAATCGGCGCTGATACCGCCGGGAATGGCGTCCTCTGCATAGCCCGACATGAGGATAATTTTGATGTTCGGAATTTCTTCCTGGACCAGACGCACCAATGTATGGCCGTCCATGCCCGGCATCATCACATCGGTGATAATCAAATCGATGGTCTGATCAAATCCGTTAATCACGTCGAGCGCTTCTTCGCCGTCGACGGCCTCCAATACCCGGTAGCCCTTGTTGCGCAAGGCGCGGCTGCCGAACACGCGGACCGCGTCTTCATCTTCGACCAGAAGCACTGTCGCCTCGCCGGTCAGATCGGCGCCGTCGTCGGGGGCCACCAGTCCGATGAACGCAACCTCGGCGCCGAAGGCGGTGGCTTCCTCGGCGGAAAATGCCGGCAGATAGATCGAAAATGTGGTGCCTTCGCCGAGCGCCGAATCGACGAACACATAGCCGTCCGACTGGCGGATGATGCCATAGACCGTGGACAGGCCAAGGCCGGTCCCCTCGCCCACGTCTTTGGTGGAAAAGAACGGCTCGAAGATGCGGCCCAGATCCTCCTTGGCGATGCCGGAGCCGCTGTCAGCCACCTTGATCAGGATATAGGCGCCCGCCGGCATGACCTCGTGGCCGCGCTGCACGGCGGTATCCACGGTTACCCGTTCGGTGGTGACATTGATCGCGCCGCCGCCGCGCATGGCATCGCGCGCATTGACCGCCAGATTGATAATGACCTGGTCGAACTGGCCGGGATCGGTGCGGATCAAATCTACGTCCTCGCCATGGTTGAAGGTAAGCTCGATATTCTCGCCGATCAGCCGGTGCAAAAGATGCGACAGATCATCGAGCGCGTCGTTGATGGAAAAGATCTTCGGCTGCAAGGTCTGGCGCCTTGAAAAGGCCAGCAACTGGCGCACCAGATTGGCGGCCCGGTTGGCGTTCTGCTTGATCTGCATGATGTCGGCGAAGGACGGATCATCCTCGCCGTGGCGGGTCAAAAGCAAATCGCAAAAGCCCATCATGGCGGTAAGAAGATTGTTGAAATCGTGGGCAACGCCGCCGGCCAGCTGGCCAACCGCCTGCATCTTCTGGGCCTGGTTGAACTGAATCTCCAAATTCTTTTGCTCAGTGGTGTCGATCACGAACAAGGCCAAGCCGGTCACCTCGCCCTCGGCATCGTTGATCGGGCTGATATGCAGCGAGACGGTAAGCTCGCGCTCGCCGCCGGCCGGCATGCGCGCCTCCATCAGCGTCGCCGGCAGGGTGCCCATGACGACTTTGGATAGTTGCGCCGAGGCATCGTCGCGGTCTTCTTTCGATATGCGGTCATAGAGCGGCCGCCCGACGACGCCGTCCCGGTGCAGCCCCAAAAGCTTCAAAAAGGCGCGGTTGCAATCGGCCACGTCGCCCTGCAGATCGAGGAACACAATGCCCACCGGGGCGTCGGCGAACAGCCACGGGATGCGCCGCAATATGGGCCAGCCGGTGCCGTCATCCAGGACCGGCATGAACGGCTCGCGCAGCACCAGCGAGCGGGTATAGTTCTGACCGTCGGCGCCGGTTTCTTCCGATTGGATGAGATAGACGGCAAAGCTTTCGCCATCCCGGGGGCACAGCATGATGCGCCCGTGCATGCCGCTGGCGTCGGTTTCCACCTCGCCCCCCTCGGGCCCCGGTTCAACGAACTCGGCGAAGGCTATCGGGGCGCTCGCCGCGTCGGCGGAACTTTTCGGCTCCAGGTTCAACCAGCCGCGCAAGGTTTCGTTGTAATAGCGCAAATTGCCGTCACCATCGGCGGAGAAAAAACCGCACGGCAATAGATCCAAAAGATCGGCGATATAGGCATCGCGCCCGGCGCGCACCTTTTCATGGGCATATCGGGTGCTGATATCTTCCAGCGTCCATAGAGTGAGCCCGGTTTCGGCATCAACGGGGCGCAATGCGACTTTCCAGCAGCAGAGCCCAGAGATATCCGAATGGACCAAAATCTCGCCAACATCGGCGGCGCCGACGGCGGCGCGGCTTTTCAGGCGCTGGAAGGCGTCTTTCGATCCGGGATCGAGGATATCGTCAAACACCGCCAGGCTGGACGGCATCAGCACCGCATCGCGCTTGAGCCCTTCGAACATGTGACGCAAGGGGGCGTTGTCGAACAGGACGGCGCCGCCGCTATCGGTGAGAAAATGGGCTTCGGAGTGAGCCGCCAATTCGATGCTCAGCCGGCGCCGGCTGGCGGCTTGCGAAGAGCCCCGCCCCAGCGACCAGGCGCCCCGGCACATGGCCAGAATGCCAAGCCCCGATAGCGACGATATCCAGCCGGGATTGTTTTCGAGGGCGCCGGCGTTGATCAGCAGCGCCGCCGCTGTGGTTGCAACGACACCCAATACCAACGCCGGCCAGGGCGACGCCAGAAGGTTCATATCGCGAGGCGCGGACGGGGATACGCCTTCCGATTGCGGTGTATTCCGATCATTCACAACACTATGTGTTTGCGCCATTCGGCTTCGATCTTCAACCAATTTCGCTATTCGCAGGCGGCCATGGCGCCCGGCGGCCTATTCGGCCATGACACCCGGCGGCCTATTCGGCCGGGGTCGGCTCCCAGGAGCCGGCGGCGGCGGCCAGGGCATCCTCGCCCGGGTCCAACTCGTGGAAGGGCGCCGGCGGCCGCAACGGCTGGCCGTCATGGGGCAACCGGCCCTTGAGGCGGTAAACATAGCTGATGACCTCGGCCACCGCCTGATATTGCTCGGGCGCGATATCATGGTCGATTTCCACGGCGGCGTAGATGGCGCGCGCCAAGGGCGGGTTCTCGACAATCGGCACGCCGTGCTCATCGGCGGCTTCGCGCATGCGTTGGGCAAGGCTGTCGATGCCCTTAGCTACCAGGCGGGGCGCCGGCATGAGGTCCATGTCGTATTTCAGCGCCACCGCGTAATGGGTCGGGTTGGTGATCACCACGTCGGCCTTGATGGTCGCTGCGACGATGCGCTGTTGCGCGCGTTCCATGCGGATTTGGGCAATGCGCGCCTTGACCTTGGGATCGCCGTCGGTGTTCTTGGCTTCGTCCGAGACCTCGTTCTTGCTCATCTTCAGCCCGTCCTTGGTGCTCCACTTCTGATAGATCATGTCGAGGACGGCAACGACGGTCATGATGCCCAAGGTCAGCGGAATGATGACCAGCGCGATATCTCGAATGCGGTCGAGCATTACCATCATTTCGAAGCCCGGCATTATCGCCAGATCGGCGACCATGGGCGTGATTGCGGTCGTTACCACGAGGCCAACGATGAGGAATTTCACGATACTTTTGCCGAACTCCACCATCGCTTTGACGCCGGCAATCTTTTTAATACCTTGGCGCGGGCTGAAGGCGCCGGGGTTGATCTGCAATTTTTCGAATGAAAATGTAAAACCCGTCTGGCTTATCGAAGCGACCAGGCCAATTACCACGAACAGGCTGAATACGGGGATCAGGAAAAATCCCAAATCCATCAGCGTATCCTTGAACAGAAAGCGGATATGGTCGACGTCCATTGGCATCGTGTGCGGCATCTGGATAAATTTCTTGTTGAGACCGGTGACCTTATCCATGGTCCAAGGCAGGATATAAAGAAGCGCCAGGGTCAGCCCGAACAGCATCGCCCAACTGTTGATTTCCTGGGACCGCGCAACGTTGCCCTTGTTGCGGGCATCGCCCATCCGCTTGTTGGTAGGTTGTTCTGATTTTTCGCCGCCATCATCATCAGCCATGTCGGATCCCGGTCGCTAGGGCACAATAAAATGAGTAACACCGCGTTCGACATTGCTCATGGCCACAAACATAATGCCCGGCACGGTGATCATCAAAAGTACGACGCCGAGGCCAATCTGCACCGGCATGATAACGAAAAAGGACGGCACCTGCGGCGCCAGACGGGTCAAGACGCCAAGCACCAAATTGTAGGTGATCGACATGACCACAAACGGCGTGGCGATCTGCAGACCGATTTTGAACGAATCGGCCACATGGCGAGCCAGGAGATACAAGGTATCACCAAAGTCAATGGCCACGCCCGGCTGGAACAGGATGTAGCTGTCGAGGATGGCGCGGATGAACAGATGATGTATTTCGAGAACAAAAATAAGCAACGTCGCTATCGTCGATAAAAACCCGGCAACGATGGCGCTCTGCTGCTGCGAGATCGGATCGAACGCCAGCGCATTTGCCATCGCCGATACAAACGAAATGATCGTGCCGGCGGTATGCACCGAGGCCATCAGGATCAGCGGCACGGTGCCGATGATGGCCCCGGCCACCATTTCGCCGGCGATCAATAAAAGCAAATTCAAGGGCGCGCCGGGCATCGAAGGCAATTGGCCGGCCAGCACCGGCGTCACCAAAAAGGCGATGGTCAGCGCGATCGTCAGACGGGCGCGCATATTCAACTTGGTGCCGCCGAACCCCGGAATGATAAAGAGGGCCGTTCCGACGCGCGAAAACACCATAATGAACGCGAAAATATTGAGGGTTAGTATTTCCTCGAGCATGAATTAGTGGCCTATGTCACTAACCAAGGTGGACAATACGGTCGTAGAGCCCCTGGGTAAATTCGATGATCGAGGTCATCATGAAGGGCATGAAGAAAATCACGGCGGCGAAAATGATGATGATTTTGGGCACGAACGTGAGCGTCATTTCCTGAATCGAGGTCAAGGTCTGAACGATCGCAATGGCCAGCCCGACCGCCAGACCCGATGCCATAATCGGCCCCGCCGCCTGCAGGATGACAAAAAAGGTTTCGTGGGAAATGTTGAGGACATCGACGCGGTTCATGATCTGGACTCCAGAGCGGTTCCAGACAAATAGGAAGCAATTTGATGGGAACAAATCGGTTTTCCGGGTAGGCGCGGTGCGCGGCGCGATGCCTTTGCATCGGGCAAGCGCCGGGGCGCCCCCGGAGAGCCGATTTGACCCACCGAAGGCCGGGTGCTTTTGACCCGTGGACGTCGTCGCACGCCTTTGCCGATGCCAATGCATCGCCATGGGGCGCGCTCCTCGCCACGGGGCAAAATCATCCCGGTCAAATGGTTCCTATTTGTCTGGAACCGCTCTAGCCCTCTCTTTACAAATATTTGATGCATTATATGGGCATGCGCAGGATTTGCTGATAGGCCTGCAGCACCTTGTCGCGGATGGCGACGACCGAGTTCAAGGTCAACTCGGCTTCGGCGACGGCGAGCACGACCGAGTTGATATCGGCCTTGCCGGCGGCGGCTGCGGCGGTCGCCTGCTCGGACTGCTTGCCCACTTCAACCGCGCTTTCGGCAAAATTCTGGACCATGGCGGAAAAATCGGAAGGCTTGGCCTGGCCGGCCTCGCTGTTGCCGGGAGTCTGCGCCAATCTCTCGATGGCCGCCCGGTAGGCATTCACCGCGCCCGTTGCTTCGATTGCCATGCTGTTCTCCTTGTTCTTTCGTTAAAAATCCACCGAGCCCGTACCTGGCCTAGCGGAGCAGCCGGATGGTGCTTTGCATCATTCTGCGCGACGAGCGCAGCGCCGTCAGATTGGCTTCGTAAGAGCGCTGCGCTTCGCGCATATCCATCATCTCGATCAGCACATTGACGTTGGGCGCCGAGACGTAACCGTCGGCATCGGCGGCCGGGTGGCTGGGATCAAACCGCCGCGAAAATTCCGAGCGATCGGGCATCACCTTTTTTACACGCACCGTTTCGATCCCCAATTCCCTGTCGAGCCTGTTTTTGAACGACACCATTTTGCGCTGATACGGATCGCCGCCGGGTTCGGTGGGCAGCGAATTGGCATTGGCGATATTTTCGGAAATAACCCGGAGCCGGGTGCCCTGGGCGCGCATGCCGGCGGCGGATATGCGGAGCGAGCTTATGAGTTCATCGGCCATGCGCTATTCCTTTCCTGAACATTTTTTGGCCCAATTGCGGCCCGTAATTTTACCTGTTGCGGGCCGTATTCAGCTTTTACCGGGCGCCGCGCATGACGGTTCGGAACATGCGCAACTGCTTGCGGTAAAGCTCGGTCATCATGTTGTGATTGATTTGGGTTTCATTCATCTTGACCATCTGCTCTTCGAGCACGATCTGGTTGCCGTCGGGGGCCGTCTCGTAGGGGCGGTTGCTGCCATTTTCCTTGAACGGCCCTTGCGCGCGGCCCGCCGCGGAGCCGGCCGCGATATGGTTGGCATTGGTCGCCGACATTGCGAACCGCTTGGAGGTATTTTTGTGCGCGCGGATCACTTCCTTAAAATCGAACTTTTTAAGGTCGTGAGATTTGTATTTGGGAGTATCGGCATTGGCGATGTTCTGGCTCAGCACCGCTTGACGCTGATTGAGCCAATCCATCCGCCGCCGAAGAAGCCCATACATGGGCAAATTCATCAGTTCCATCGCACCATCCACCATTTGGACCGTTTATTGGGACCGGTTTGTTGTGGTCCCGATTGAGGCGGATTATGCCCGCCGTACCTTTAAGAAAGCGTTACCGGGGCGCCCAGTCCTGAAAATCTCTTTGTTCCCATATCGCGCAACCACTTGGTTTTTTGTCCGATTGTTACCACTTTATATGCAAATGATTGTTGTTACTTAGAGGCCTGGAATGGGCAGATTGGAACGCAAGGACCGGACGCTGATAGTGCTGGTGTTGGCCGCCGGCCTGGGCCTTGCCGTGGCCACCTATCTGAGCGTTGTCGCGCAGAAATCCGATGGTTTGGTGGAACGGTTCCTGCGCCACGCCGACACCCGTATTGATGCGGTGGACAGACGCATCGTCGGCGAAACCACGATCCTGCGTTCCATCGTCGGATTGTTTCAAGGATCGGTGCGGGTTGAGCGCCTCAGCTTCTCGGCCTTCGCGTCCCTGGTGGCGCCCGGCGGCTCCAGCTTTCAGGCCCTGGAATGGATTCCCCGTATCGAGCGGGCCGAACGCCGGGGCTATGTACAATCGGCCAGACGCGACGGCCTGGCGGGCTTTCGCATCACCGAACGGGCGCCGTCCGGAAAGGTGATCGAGGCCGGCGTGCGCGACCGCTATTTCCCGGTCTATTATGTGGAGCCATTAGAAGGCAACGAGGGCGCGGTTGGCTTTGATCTGGCGTCCAACCCCACCCGCCGTGCTGCTCTGGCAAAAGCGCGGGATTCGGGCAAGCTGGTCACCAGCAGCGCCATCAAGCTGGTTCAGCTAAAGGAAAACAATACCGGGGTTTTGCTATTCGCGCCGATCTACCAGAGCGGCGTTAGCACGGCCACTATCGAAGGAAAACGCCGCAACCTGAGCGGATTTGCGCTTGGCGTCGTGCGCGTGTCTTCACTGATCGGCGGCGATAGCGGCCAAGCCGGCAAAGCGGCCAGAGACATCAGCGCCAATTTGGACCTTTACGTATTCGACAAAGTTCGGGCCAGCGGGAAACGCCTTCTTTACGTTCATTCGTCGCCCGCCCGCTCCGCACCAGCGCCGGACCTTACGTTGGCCGCTGCCCAAACGGGCACGCATTTGACGCGCAGCTTGTTCGTCGGTGACCGGGAATGGCTGGTCGTGGCCCGCCCGGATGCTCCCAGCCTGACCAATTACCGGGCCTGGGAGGCCTGGGTGCAGGGCATCGGAATTCTGATCATTACGGCTATGTTGGCGGGATATTTTCATAGCAACGCCAGGCGGGCACAGGTCATTACCGCACTGGTCGAGCAGCGAACCGCCGAACTGAGTCAGGCTACGGACGAGCTTGGAAAGAGCGAGGCGCGCCATCGATCCGTTGTTGAAAACGCGGTCGATGGCATCGTCTCCATCGATAGCCAGGGAATAGTCACGGCCTTCAACGCCGCGGCGGAAGAAATATTCGGTCACACCGCCGCCGAAGTGACCGGCCGCAATGTCAATATGCTGATGCCCGATCCATTTCACCGGGAACATGACGGATATCTCCGCCGTTACCGGCAATCGGGCGTCGCAAATATTATCGGCAAAAGGCTGGAAGTTGAAGGCCAGCGTAAAGACGGCTCGGTTTTTCCGCTCGATATATCGATCAGTGAAACCAATGACACTGAGCGGCAAATGTTTACCGGTATTGTCCGCGATATCACCGACCGCAAGCAGGCCGAGATGGCCAAAAACGAGTTTGTTTCCATCGTCAGTCACGAATTGCGCACGCCGCTCACATCCATAAAAGGCTCCCTCGGCCTGATCCAAGGCGGGGCGCTGGGCGCGTTGCCGGAGAAAGTAAAATCGATGACCGATATCGCCTATGCGAACTGCGAACGGCTGGTCGAATTGATCAACGACATTCTCGACATGGAAAAAATCGAATCCGGTAAAATGGATTTCCAAATGCAACCGATGGAGATCGAGAGCCTGTTTTCAGCGGTAATGCAGATCACCGAAGGACTTGAGGAAGCCTACGAAGTCCGCTTTGAATTTCCCGACAAACCCCATACCCGCTCCGTCACGGGAGACAAGGACCGCTTGGTGCAGGTTATGAGCAACTTGCTTTCCAACGCCGCCAAGTTCTCAGCTCCGGGCGATACAATCGAAATCACATGCGAGAAACGGAATGGCGGTTTGCGCATATCCGTCTCGGACCGGGGCTCGGGCATTCCCGAGGAATTCAAGGACCGGATATTCCAGAAATTCAGCCAAGCCGATCAATCCGATACCCGCGCCAAAGGCGGGTCGGGTCTGGGGCTCAGCATATCCAAAGCCATCGTCGAACAGCATGGCGGTGTCATCGGATACGATGATCGCGCCGGCGGCGGCACCACCTTCGTCATCGATCTTCCGGAAGTATCATCCGCAAATACCCGCCATTGAAATCCTGTCAGTGATCAAGTCGGCAGAGGTCGGACTTGAGCATAATCCTTGCCCAAATGGACACATGGGTTCAATAAAGGGCACAGAGATAATATGATTTTGGCATGTTTTTCGATCGCAGGAAAAAAGAACGCCGGGCCGAGAAGGCGCGGCCCGAAAAACCGGATCGCCGCAAGGGCGAGCGGCGCAAATGGCGTTATGGGGTGTTATTCCGGACGCGCCTGCCGATGACCGCTATCGAAGATTGGCTCGACGAATGCGCCGAAGGCCGCTGGTGGGTCAGCCTCGAAGACCTGGATACGAAGAAACGGCAGAAAACCCTCATGCTTTCATTCGAGTTGGAATCCGATAAATTGATGCTGGTCGCAAACTTCTCCCCGAAATCGGGGGACGAATGATTGCCGGCCAGGCCAACGCCATCGGCGTAGTGAAAGCGAACATGAAGAAAATCAACAAACTGCTGGTCGCCAATCGGAGCGAAATTGCCATCCGCATTATGCGCGCCGCCAACGAATTGGGGATCGGCACGGTCGCCATCTATTCGCAAGAGGACCGCTTTGCGCTGCACCGCTTCAAGGCCGATGAAAGCTATTTGATCGGCGCCGGCAAGGGACCCATCGAAGCCTATCTGGATATGGACGAAATTATCCGCGTCGCGCAAGAAGCCGACGCCGACGCGATCCATCCCGGTTACGGCTTTTTGTCCGAAAACCCGGACTTCGCCGATGCCGTCGAGGGCGCCGGATTGACCTTCGTCGGCCCGCCCGGCGATGTCATGCGCAAACTGGGCAGCAAGATCGCGGCGCGCGCGCTGGCGGTGGAGGCCGGCGTTCCGGTCATGCCGGCCACGGATCCCCTGCCGGTCGGTGATGCGGGCGAAATCGCGCGCCTGGCCGCCGGTATCGGCTATCCGGTGATGGTCAAGGCCACCTGGGGCGGCGGCGGGCGCGGAATGCGCGTTGTCGAGACCGCCGAGGCATTGGCCGAAAATGTGGAAGCGGCCAGCCGCGAAGCCGAAGCCGCCTTCGGCAATGGCGAGGTCTATCTGGAAAAGCTGGTGGCCAACGCCCGCCATGTGGAGGTGCAGTTGCTGGCCGACGCCCACGGCAATGTGGTGCATCTGTTCGAGCGCGACTGCACCGTGCAACGGCGCCACCAAAAGGTGATCGAGCGGGCGCCCGCCGTCTATCTGGATGAAGCCGGGCGCCAGGCTTTGTGTGAGGCCGGATTGAAAATCGCCCGCGCCGCCGGATACCGGAATGCGGGCACCGCCGAGTTCTTGCAAAGCGCCGACACCGGCGACATCTATTTCATTGAAGTGAACCCCCGTATTCAGGTTGAGCATACGGTCACCGATTGGGTCACCGGCATCGATCTGGTGCAGGCCCAGTTGCGCATTGCCGAGGGCGCCGCCATCGGCGACGAGGCCAGCGGCGTGCCGGTCCAGGAAGACATCCGCCTCTACGGGCACGCCATTCAATGTCGGGTCACCACGGAAGACCCGGAGAACAACTTCACCCCCGATTACGGCCGCCTGACGGCCTATCGCAGCGCCGCCGGGTTCGGCATCCGCCTCGATGCCGGCACCGCGTTTTCGGGCGCGCTGATCACCCGCTATTACGATTCGCTTCTGGTCAAAGTGACGTCCTGGGCGCCCAATGCGAAGACAACCGTGGCCCGCATGGACCGGGCCTTGCGCGAGTTCCGTATCCGCGGCGTCGCCACGAACCTTCGCTTCCTGGAAAGCGTGATCAACCATCCCAGCTTTTTGGAGGCCGATTACACCACCAATTTTATCGACCAGACGCCCGAATTGTTCCACTTCCCGGTGCGCCGCGACCGGGCGACGCGCATTCTGAATTTCCTTGGCCAAGTCATCGTCAACGGCAATCCGGAGGTCAAGGACCGCCCGTTGCCGGCGCATGTGTCGCAGCCGGCGCCGCCGCCCGCCGCCGCCGAAGCCCCCGCCCCCGGCACCAAGCAGCTTCTGGACGAATTGGGACCGGAAGGATTTGCCGCCTGGATGCTGGATCAGGAACGGGTTCTGATAACCGATACCACCATGCGCGATGCGCATCAGTCGCTGCTGGCGACGCGCCTCAGAACCTATGATATCGCTCGCATCGCGCCCACCTACGCGTCCCAGTTGCCGGGCATGTTCTCGATGGAATGCTGGGGCGGCGCCACCTTCGATGTGGCCATGCGCTTTTTGAACGAATGCCCGTGGGAGCGGCTGGCGGAATTACGCAGCGCCATGCCGAACCTGTTGACGCAGATGCTGCTGCGCGGCTCCAACGGCGTTGGCTACACCAACTATCCCGACAACGTGGTGCGCTATTTTGTGCAGCAATCGGCGGACGCCGGCATGGATCTGTTCCGCGTGTTCGATTCCCTCAACTGGGCCGAAAACATGCGCGTCGCCATGGATGCGGTGCTGGAAACGGGCAAATTGCTGGAAGCGGCGATCTGTTATACCGGCGATATCAGCGACCCTGCCCGCTCCAAATATGATCTCAAATATTATGTGGCGCTGGCAGCTGAGCTGAAAGCCGCCGGCGCCCATATCCTTTGCATCAAGGACATGGCCGGTTTGTGCAAACCGGCGGCGGCGGCAACCCTGGTCAAGGCCTTGAAGGAAGAGACCGGCCTGCCGATCCATTTCCATACCCACGATACCAGCGGCATTGCCGCCGCGAGCGTCCTGGCGGCCATCGAAGCCGGCGCCGATGCCGTCGACGCGGCCATGGATTCGTTGAGCGGGCTAACCTCGCAGCCCAATCTCGGCGCCATTGCCGAGGCCTTGCGCAACAGTGCCCGCGACACCTTGCTGGACGGCGCCGCGTTGCGCGGCATCTCGACCTATTGGGAGCATGTGCGCAATCTTTACGGCGGCTTCGAAGCCGATTTCCGCTCCGGCGCGTCGGAAGTCTATAGCCACGAAATACCCGGCGGCCAATACACCAACCTCCGCCAGCAGGCGCGCTCCATGGGCATCGATGCGCGCTGGCCCGAAGTGGCCGCCACCTACGCCAAGGTCAACGAAATGTTTGGCGATATCATCAAGGTCACGCCAACATCGAAAGTGGTCGGCGATCTGACATTGATGATGATCACCGGCGGCATCAGCGCGGAGGATGTCTTGTCGCCGGACAAGGAAATCGCCTTTCCCGATTCGGTCGTTTCCTTCTTTCGCGGCGATATCGGCCAGCCGCACGGGGGCTTTCCCGCCCCGTTGCAGAAAAAAGTTCTGAAAGGCGCGGCGCCTCTTAAAGTACGCCCCGGCGCCGAAATGGCGGATGTGGATTTGGCGGCGCTTAAAGCCGAGGCCGAACACAAGATCGGCCGCAAAATCAGCGATCAGGAGCTAAGCTCTTACACCATGTATCCCGCCGTGTTCGCCGATTACGCCGCCGAGCGGCGCGCCTATGGCAATGTCGCGAACGTGCCAAGCCGGGCTTTTTTCTACGGCATGGAGGCGGGCGACGAAATATCCATCGAGATCGAGCGCGGCAAAACCCTGATCGTCCGTTTCCTGGCCCTTGGCGAAGCCGACGAGAGCGGCATGCGCACGGTGTTTTTCGAGCTCAATGGGCAGCCCCGCTCGGTCCGCATCCAAGATTTGGGCGCCGACGCGGCGCTGCCGCCGAACCGCGTCGCCAATGCGTCGAACGGTTTCGAATTGGGCGCGCCGATGCCGGGAACGGTGGTCAGCGTGGTTGCCGAAGCCGGCCAAAAGGTGCTGCGCGGCGACACCCTGCTGGCCATCGAGGCCATGAAAATGGAGACTGCGGTCACCGCCGAGCGCGACGGCACCATCACCGAGATGATCGCCGAGGTCGGTATGGAGGTGAACGCCAAGGACCTGTTGGCGGTGTTTGCCGACTGATTTGCAACGAGAGGCTTGATTTGCTGCAAATTTTACACGTAAAAATATTCTGCGGCATCCGTAAATACCGTGCACAATACGCGTTCTGGCTGAAACAAGGACTGGAGAGCCGGCAAATATGAATGACCGCTCCGCCAAAAGTATTAAAATCATGGTGATCGATGACGATCCATCGATGATTGCATTGGAAACAGCGCTGCTGGAAGCCGCCGGCCATGACGTGACGGCGCTGCAATCCACCGAAGATGTCCTAGCCAAAATCAAGGGCCAAGCGCCCGATTGCGTCCTTACCGATATCATGATGCCGGGCATCGATGGCATGCAGCTTCTCAAACAGATCCGGGACGAGCCCGCCCTGTCGGCCACCAAGGTGATCATGGTTTCGGCCAAGACCTTTGAATACGATCAGCGCGCCGCCATGCAGCTCGGCGCCGACAGCTTCATCACCAAACCCATCGACGAGGACAGCTTTGCAGGTCAGATCGAAGACATCTTGGCCGACCAGATGCAGATGAGCTTCTGGGGCGTGCGCGGCACCCTGCCGGTGAGCGGTCAGCGCTCGCTCCGCTATGGCGGCAACACGTCGTGTGTGAGCCTGGATTTCCCGCGCGGCCAGCAGTTCATTTTCGACGCCGGTTCCGGCATCAAGGAATATTCCAACGCGCTCATGGCGGCCCAGACAAAAATGAACGCCAAGATATTCATCTCCCACCCCCATTGGGACCACATCAACGCCCTGCCCTTTTTCGTGCCTCTATATATCCCCGGCAACGAGTTTGAGGTGCTGGGCGCGGCGCATCCGCACATCACCATGCGCGAATTGATCGCCGCCCAGATGGATGATGTCTATTTCCCGATCACCATGAAGGAGTTTGGATCGCGCATATATTTCCGCGACCTGAACGAAGGCGAATACGAAATTGACGGCATTTCGGTCAAAACCCTGCTGCTCAGTCATCCCGGCAATTGCCTTGGGTACCGGATCGATTATGGCGAGCATTCGTTCTGTTACATCACGGACAATGAATTGTTCCTGCCCGGCGATGCCAGCCACAATCCGCACTACGTGGAGCGCCTGACCAAGTTTGTTGCCGGCGCCGACGCGCTGATAACCGATACCACCTACACCGACGCGGAATATCAAAGCAAAATTGGCTGGGGCCATTCCTGTATAAGCCAAGTGGTCAATCTGGCCCACGAGGCGGCGGTGAAAACCCTCTATCTGTTCCACCACGATCCCGACCAGGACGACGATGCCATCGACGCCAAGCACGCTAGGGCGGCGGCGCTGTTGGACGAGCGCAATTCATCGACCCAATTGGTTAGCCCGAACGAGACCCTGTCGGTCAAAATTTAAAGCTGTTCGTTCTAGCGCAGCATTGGCGGCACGCCCAAACGCTCGGCACAAGTGCCCAGCACCCGCTCGGCGGCGACAGCGGCGCGAAGCAGCCGTTCCTCGGCGCCGGCGGGCGCCGTGAATTGAATACCCACCGGCATGTTTTCCCGGTCCAGCCCGGCGGGCAGCGATATGGCGCACTGCACGAAGAAATTCGCCGGGCAGGTATTGCGGGCGAGGATCACCGGCGGCGTGTTGGTCGGCGGCGGCGGTGGATCAATAACCGGCGGCGTCACGCACAGGGTCGGCGCCACCAGCACATCAATGGCGGGAAACGCCTTCTGGCCGCGTACCACCAGATCTTCGAGCCAGCGCTCGCTGCTGATCAGATCGACGGCGGAATGATTGCGCGATCCCTCCAGCCGCGCCTTCAACGCGGGATCGACCTGATCGAGCCAGCCCGGGAGCTCTTCCTCCAGGAACACAAGCAATTCCACATTGAGCATTTCACCGCGCATGACAGCTGCCAGCAGCTCGGCGGTTTCAGGCGACGGCGCATCGACAACGCGGGCGCCGGCTTTTTCCAATTCGGCAATGGCGCCGTGCACGGCTTCAGCCACGCCGGGATCGCAACCGTCCCAATAACTGGCATCGCCGATCCCGATGGTGAGGCCCGAAATTTCGGCATCATCCGTGGATTTCAGAAATGCCGCCGGATCGGCCTTGTGGGCGGGATCGAGAGCGGCAAATACGAACGCGGCATCGGCGGCGGTACGGGTCAGCGGGCCGGGCGTATCCTGTCTGGCCCGCAAGGGCACTATGCCGGCGTTGGACCAGCGGTGGGCGCTCATCTTAAGCCCGACGGTGCCGGTGGTGCATGCCGGAATGCGCACCGAGCCCATGGTGTCGGAGCCGAAGGCGGCGACCGCCGAGCCTTCCCAAAGGCTGACCCCGGCGCCGGCGGACGAGCCGCCCGGCGAGCGGCACACATTGGCGTCCCACGGATTTCTGGGCGCCCCCCAATGAATATTGGTGCCGAGCCCGCCGGCGGCAAATTCTACCGTATGGGTCTTGCCGGTGATGACGCCTAGCTGAGCCTTGATGTCCTGGACCACCGGGCCCTCGGCTTCCCATTTTTCCGGCAATTGCTTGCCCGAACCGGCATAGGTGGGAAAGCCCTTGATACCGTACAGATCCTTGATCGATATGGGCAGACCCTGCAGCGGCCCGAGATCGGAGCCGGCGGCCAGCGCCGCATCGGCGGCCCCGGCCATGGCGCGCGGCACATCGGCGTTCCAGGTGAGGTAGGCGTTGAACGTCTCGCCAACTGCCTCATGGCGGGCAATAGCCGCCTCGGCCAGATCAGCGGCGCTGACGGCACCGCCGCGCAAGGAGGCCGCGATTTCGGTGAGGGGTTTATTTAGAGTTTCGGATGCGGACATGGCGGTGCTATGCGTTCCCCAAGGGTATGTTCATAATTGGCTTTTAAATCCCGCGGCTGCCGATTTTCATTTACCGGAAACAGCCAACAATAACTGCAAATTTTTTCGCGTTCCGGTAAATCTGGACGGTATGCCGGGGAGGTTGATGACCAACACGTTCAAACGGTATTTCGTGGGTGTTCAAAAAATTTGCGAGAGCCTCAGCTTTAATAGCAAAATGGAATCCCAAATCTTTCATGTCCGTAGCACGAGAAACAACTACGCCGATTAGGTTTCCAGCTTCGTCAACTACCGGCCCGCCGCTATTGCCGGGATTAACAGCCGCATCCGTTTGAAACCTGCTTGTATCATCACCGACGCCAACAGCGGAAGACACAATGCCGGTATTGATTTTAAGCTGCGAGGAGTATTTGAAGCCTTTCGGAAAACCAATAACATTCGCCTTCATCCCAGGTTCCAAGCGCCCAAGATTCAGCAATACATAATTTCTCTCTCTGCCAGAATCATCCCCGCTCGACCTGTCATCATCGTTAAATGCCTCTCGCCTGACCTGTGACCGTGAATCTTCAAATAGTTCTCGAGATCGAGTATTGCCGCTTTCAAATAACCCTCCCCCTCGTTCAGGCCGACCTTGTGACATGCTATCAACGCGCCGGGTAAATTCCCGGTCTCTGGATTCATATTCATCGGATCGGGCAACTCGGGATGCCGGTCGTCGTTCCTTTTGCCGATTTCCGCTGGATCCGTATTTTAAAAGGGCAAGATCTATCTTTGCATCAAGAGCGACAATTCGAACCTTACCATCGTATCCGCCGCCTTTGACGGAAACCGAATCACATCGTGCCGCCCCGACAACCTGTCCTCGTTTGTTTTTGACTTTATATGTCACGACATGATTATTGGTGATGATGTATCCGTCGGGAGAAATGGCGAAACCCGATCCGGTGCCTCGTAGCTGCAACGCGTCGGCCGGCTGCGTCGACAAGAATACCGCCGAGCCGGCGATTGCGATGCCATATAAAACGGAATGCCGCGTGATAATCATACTCGTCGCCTCGCCTGGCTGGATGTTCAGTATTTCTGCCGACAATAATACATTTGGCAGCACAAATATTCAACAATCAGACGTTGCGAGGTGCCCCAGACGAGCAACGCCCCCGCGGGCAGGCACTCGCGGGGGCGTCTTCCTCCATCCCGGTGAACTCAGGATGTGCTGCAGTTTATCCTTGAATCATAGGCAAAGCCGCGCTTCGCCCAGGCCGGATCGAGCCATAATCCGACCTCGCCAGCGGCGGATTTGCCGCCCTGGCGGGCCTTGAAAGTCATTTGCTGGGAATTGGCGAGGCGCACGCGCCGCTCAGACAACTTGGCGCTGCCATCTTTGCGGTAAATGCCGATGGTGCCGGTGCGCGGCCATTTGTCGCCCAAATTTGTAACCTGGAATACCGGCGTCCGCCGAACACAGCGGGCGACGATTTCCACGTTCAGCCTGTGTTCGTCGATTTCGGAAACGATGACCGGGCGGTCAATTTTTCTGGCCGCGGGCTTGGCGGAA
>CAUZTZ010000012.1:0-27435 GCA_963582805.1 Alphaproteobacteria bacterium | reverse complement strand
AACCTTCTTTTTCGTACTCCCCATGGTCCGCTAGAGCCGATTGTAGTCACGGCTTAAAACTGATAGGCAGTTGGCCAATGTCCTTGGGGCACGGGCGCCCCAATTCCAAACAAATCACTTGGGGAGCCAGCAATGAAAATTCTGTATTTCGATGACTTCAAACTGGGCGTATTGAACGGCGATACTGTGGTCGATGTGACCGATCTGGTCGCCGATATCCCGCATACGGGTCCGGAAAATCTGATCTCCGGGCTGATCGAACGCTTCGATGATTACCGCGCCAGGCTGGAAGACGCCGCCGCTAATGGCTCCGGCGTTCCGGTTTCCGGGGTGCGCATCCGCCCGCCGCTGCCGAAGCCCTACAATATCGATTGTATGGCGGTGAACTATATGGAGAGCGGCACCCGCGACGAGCCGGCGCCGATCAACGCCTTTCCGAAATCGCCAAATTGCATCATCGGCCACGGCGATACCATGATTTGTGAGGACATCCCCGCCACCATTTTCGAGGGCGAGGCGGAATTGGGACTGATCATCGGCAAGCGGGCGCAGCATGTGTCCCAGGCCGACGCCATGGACTATGTCTTCGGCTACACCAATTTCATCGACGGCTCGGCGCGCGGCCTCGGCCCGGCTGCCAATGTCTTTTATATGATGAAATCGCGCGAGACCTTTGCGCCCATCGGCCCCTATATCGTCACCAAGGACGAGATTGACGATCCCCAGAAACTGGACGTCAAGCTGTGGGTCAATGGCGAGATCAAACAGGATTTCAACACCGACGACATGGCCCATCAAATCCCCCGCATTATCGAGTGGGTCAGCTCCACGCACACCCTGGAGCCCGGCGACATCATCGCCACCGGCACCAACCACCGGGGTCTGTCCTCGTTTCAGGACGGCGACAAGGTGGAGCTGGAATGCGAAGGCTGCGGCCGCCTGACCATCAACATCCAGGACGATCTGAAACGCACCTGGGCGCGCACCACCCGGCTGGAGCATGCCCAATCCGGCGCCGAGGGCGTACAAACGCCGCAACTGACGGGCAAATACGCACCCTCCTGACGCGCGCCACGCACGCCACTAAAAGTAAACTGTCACCGTTTTAAATCGGTGACAGTTTGCCATTTAACGAATGCAGCAGGCCGGCGGGAGACGTATGTCTCTGGTTTATGGGAGTCCCCGCAATTATGACATTTTAATTGTCAAATGTATGTATTATGACAATGTTATTGTCATAATTTCTTGCAAAACTCCTACCCCCCAAACGAATGCACCGGATGGCCGGTTACGTCGGTTTCCACCATAAGCAAGCCGCCGTTATCGGGCTCGGCGGCCAGGAAGGCTTCGTCCAGGTTTTGCGCGGCGGAAGTGACGAACAGGGTTTTCATCTCCGGGCCGCCGAAACAGGGCATGGTCGGCTGTTTTGCAGGTAGCGGGATATCCCGGTCAATCTCGCCGTCGCCATTGATGCGCACCACGCGGCTGCCCCCATATAGCGCCGCCCAATAGCCGCCTCCTGAATCCATGGCGGCGCCATCGACGCCACCAATCTCGCGCCCATCAAAGCCGAAAAACTCGGTTTCCGCGCCCAAGGTTCCAGCCTTTGCATCGAACGCATAGCGCCAAACCACCCCTGAGCGGGTATCGGTGCGGTACATAGCTGTATCGTCCGGCGACCAGGCCAGGCCGTTCGGAATGCGGATATCGCCGGCGATTTTCTCGATGCTGAGGTCCGTGTCGATGCGGTAGAAGGACCCGGTGGGCTGCATATGGTCCGCCATGTTCATGGTGCCCACCCAGAGCCGCCCGGCGGCATCGCACTTGCCGTCGTTGGGCCGGTTGTCCGGCTGATCGGTCTCCAGCGCCACCAGAAGCTGCCAATCTTCGGTTTCGGGATCGAAGGCGTATAGCCCGTCCACCATGGCCACCATCAACCCGCCCTGGCTGCGCAGCGCAATCATGCCGGCGGGGCTGGGCGTGTCCCAGCTTTGTACGTTGAGCGACGGATAGTCGGCCCGGTGCAAACGGCAGCCATTGATATCAACCCAATAGAGGGCGCCTTCGTCCGCCGACCAGACCGGGCTTTCGCCGAGGCTGGCGCGCTCGGGTGCGATGTTGACGATTTCCATGATCTATAATCCGTAATACCAGGGTGCAAAAAGCGTGAATGTAATCCACAAAACCAAAATAAGCGGAATGCCGGCGCGGGCGAAATCGGTGAAGCTGTAATGCCCCGGCCCCATGACCAAAAGGCTGGTCTGATAACCGATCGGCGTGGCGATGGCGCAATTGGCGGCGAACACCACGGCGACGGCGAAGGCTTCCACCGGCATATTCAATTCGCGCGCAATGCCCACTGCGATGGGTGTAAACAGGACGGCGGCGGCCTTGGCGCTGATGATGTTGGACAAGACCGCGATAAGTAAGAAAAACGCCGATAGAATTATCGTCGGCTCGGCGCCTTGCAGGGCGGTGATCATGCCCTTGGCCAGCCAGGCGGCGCCGCCGGTGGCCTGCATGGCGAGCCCCATGGCCAGCGCCGCCGGGATCATGGTGAATATTTTGGTGTCCAGGGAGCGCGCCGCCATGCCGATGGACAGCACCCCGGTGGCCACCATGGCAACCGCACCCAGCAAGGCCGCCGTCACCACCGGCAGCAATCCGCCCGCCGCCGCGATGATCACCAACGCAAAGATCGACAGCGCCCGCTTGGCATGATCGAGGGCCGGCAATTCCTCCGCCGACCATTCCAGCAACACCACGTCGGAATTGCGGCGCAGGCCCTTGATGTCCTCAGGTCTCCCCTGGACCAGGAGAATGTCGCCTTCTTCGAGCACGATCTCGGTGATCTGGGTGCGCATCATGCGCGACCGCCTCTGCACCGCCAGCACGACGCAATGAAATTTGTGCCGGAACCCGATCAGGCGGAGATTGTAGCCGGCCATGCGCGATGCCGGCGCCACCATCACCTCGGCCAGCATCCGGTCTCCCGATTGCCAGCGCGCCTCGCCGTCCATGCCGTCCTGTAGATCGGGCACCAGAAGGTGCGGGTCGTGGGACACCGCCTCGGCGAGAGCGGCGCGCGTGCCGGCCACCACCAGCACATCGTCTTCGGCGATCGTGACGCCCTCGAAGGGCGGCAGCATTGCATCGTCGCCGCGCTCGATAACGCGCAATGTTAGGTCCGGAAATATGCCGAAGACGCCGTGATCGGCGGTCATCCCCACCGGCCCCGATCCGGCCCCGACGGTCATTTGCGCCAGGTAATGGCGGCCGTCGCCGGTGAGCAGGGTCTCGGCGCCGGCGGCCCGGTCGGGGGTCAATTTCGGCACGAACAATAATATGAACACCAGGCCGACGCCGGCCAGCACCGCGCCGGGCACGGTGAACTGAAAGAAGCTGAGCGGCGCCTCGCCCAGTTCCTCGAGCGCGCCCGACACCAAAAGATTGGTGCCCGAGCCGATGAGCGTGGTCATGCCGCCCAAGACAGCGGCGAACGACAACGGCATCATCACCTTGGAGGACGATATGTTGAAGCGCCTGGCCACCGCTTCCATGATCGGAATGAAGATGACCACCACCGGAATATTGTTCAAGAATCCCGATACCACCAGCACCACGACCAAGGTGACAAATATGGTAAACGCGCCCGAACCGGCGCCCATGGCCATGACAATGCGGGCGCCCCGTTCCAGCACGCCGGCGCGCACCATCCCCTGGCCGACCACCAGCAGGGCCAGCACGGTGATCAGTGCCGGGTTGGCGAAGCCGGCCACCAGCCGTTCCGCCGACATGACGTTGCTGCCGCCGGAAATTGCGATCGGCTGGAAATGAAAATAAACCATAAAGACGGCGAGCACGCCCAGCGACGTCACCTCGGCCGGGAAGCGCTCCACCGCATAAAGACCGACGGCGCCGATGATCAGCGCAAACGTCACCCACATGGAAAGGTTGGGCGCGGCCAATTGGGCAGCTTCGTGCATCCTTTGCGTGCCTCGTTGTTGGTCAATTGAATTGTAGAAATAAGTATTTAGTCTCTTCGGCGCAAGATGTCCGGCAATTCCCGCATATTGGCGAACACCGCATCGGCGCCGGCGGCGGCCAAGGCATCGCCGTGACCGGGCCTCGTATGGCCACCGCCGGTGAAGCCGATGACCGGCATTCCGGCGGCACAAGCGGCGGTCACGCCGGCATGGCTGTCTTCGATCACCAGGCAGTCGGCGGGCTGAAATGCCATATCCGTGGCCGCATACAGAAACAAATCCGGCGCCGGCTTGGCCCGTTCCACCATCTCGGCATTATAGATATGGGGACGGAACCGCTCATAGAGCCCGGTCATTTCGAGGGCAGGGCGAAGCCGCGCCATGCGTCCCGACGAGGCAATGCACATGGGCAAGCTGATTTGGTCCAGCAATTCGGGAACATAATCGATGGGCTGCAATTCGGCGGCGAACAGATCGAGGATGGCGCCCAAATGAGCTTTCCAAAAATCCGGCCCCAGCGTCACGCCGAAGCGGTCCCGCACATAACCGATGACGCCCTGCATCGATATGCCCACCAGCTCGGTATTGATCTCATCGGCGCTCATGGCAACGCCGATGCCGGCCAGAACCTCCGACAAGGAGCGGCAGGCGAGCGGCTCACTGTCGATCAGAACGCCATCACAATCGAAGATAATCAGGCCGGGCATGGCCGCGTCAGAGCGCCGCCTCGATAGCCGCGCCGAGGTCCGATGTGGATGCGGTGCCGCCCATGTCCGGGGTCAGATTGGCGCCGGCGGCGAGCACGTTTTCGATGGCAGATAAGATCGCCGCGCCCGCCTCGCCCTCACCGAAATGATCGAGCATCATCGCCCCCGACCAAATCTGGCCGATGGGATTGGCAATGCCCTGGCCGGCGATATCGGGGGCCGAGCCGTGCACCGGCTCGAACATGGACGGGAATTGGCGCTCCGGATTGATATTGCCGGACGGCGCGATGCCGATGGTGCCGGTGATCGCCGGGCCCAGATCGGACAGGATATCGCCAAACAGGTTGGAGCCCACCACCACATCGAACCAATCGGGATTGCGGACGAAATGGGCGGTCAGGATGTCGATATGGAACTTGTCCACCTCCACCTGGTTGTAATTGGCGCCCATGGCCTCCACCCGCTCGTCCCAATAGGGCATGGTGTGGATGATGCCGTTCGACTTGGTCGCCGAGGTGAGGTGCTTGGCTGGCCGGCTTTGCGCCAGATCGAATGCGTATTTGAGAATGCGGTCGACGCCGCGCCTTGTGAACACGGTCTGCTGGGTGACCATCTCGTCATCGGTGCCGCCATAAAGCCGCCCGCCGATTTCCGAATATTCGCCCTCCACGTTTTCCCGCACCACGTAGAAATCGATATCGCCGGGCTTGCGCCCCACCAGCGGCGACGGCACGCCGTCGAACAGGCGCACCGGACGCAGGTTCACATATTGATGAAATTCCCGCCGGATCGGGATCAGAAGGCCCCAAAGGGAGATATGATCGGGCACGCCTGGATAACCGACGGCGCCCAGGTAAACCGCATCGTGGCCGCGGATTTGGTCGAGCCCGTCTTCGGGCATCATGGCGCCGGTCTTGTGATAGGTCTCGCAAGACCAATCGAAATCGTCCCAGTGAAAATCGAAACCGAATTTGGCGGCGGCGGCATTCAGGACGCGCTTCCCTTCGGGCACCACCTCCTTGCCGATGCCGTCGCCGGGGATCAGCGCAATATTATATGTGGTCACTGTGAGGGGTCCTTAAACTTTAGGTTAGGTCTAACTCAAAATAGCGCAGCTCGGCGCCAAGATAAATGGAGGTGCCATCCGAATAATCGCCGATTTCCTTGAAACCCAGATCCAGATAAAGAGCGATGGCGGCTTCCAATTGGGGCACCGTATCCAGGCGCAATGCGACGTAGCCCTGGGCGCGGGCGCAGCCGATGATACGCGCCACCAGTTCCCGCCCGAGCCCTTGGCCGCGCCAGTCTTCGCGCACATAAAGGCGCTTCATCTCGGCGGCGCCGGCGTCCTCTAGCGGGCGCATGGCGACGATTCCGGCGAATTTGTCGCCATCCTTGGCGAACAGGATTTGGCCCTCTGGCTCTGAATATTTTCCCGGCAAACTTGCCAGTTCTTCATCGAAGTTTTCGAATCACAAATCCACGTCCAGCCAGTTCTGGTATTCAGCGAACATATCGCGCGCCAGGCCCACTTCGGCTGGCAGCTGGGCGGGGCGGATTTCGAGGCTCATGGCTCAATCCTCCAGATGGATATTGATGCGCCGGTTGTGGGCGCCCTTGTTTTCGATCTTGCCGACGCGCAGGCGGCCGATCTCGCCGGTATTGGCCACATGGGTGCCGCCGCAGGGTTGCAGATCGGCGCCGGCGATTTCGATGATGCGGACGCTACCAGCCCCCGATGGCGGCTTGACCGACATGGTACGCACCAGATCGGGGTTGGCGTCAAGCGCGGCGTCGCTGACCGAGGATATGCTCACCGCCAAATTCTCGGCCACCAGCCGGTTCAATTCGGCTTCGATATGCGCTTTATCCAAGGCCGTATCGGGAAGATCAAAATCCAGGCGGCTTTTGTCGGGCCCGATGGAGCCGCCGGTCACGCCGCCCTCGATGACCGCGCACAAAAGATGCAGCGCCGTGTGCATGCGCATCATCCGGTGGCGGCGCGGCCAGTCGATCTCGGCAGTGACTTTAGCGCCGATTTTCGGCAAGGGCGCGCCGTCGACCGGCACATGGATATGATCGCCGGTATCCCGGTCCTTGAAGCAATCTGTGATAGCGATGGCGCCGCCATCCGCCAGCTTGAGCACGCCACTGTCCCCCGGCTGGCCACCGCCTCTGGCATAGAAGACGCTGGCATCGAGAACGACACCGCGCGCATCGGCGGCAACCACCGTGGCTTCGCAGGATTGGGCGTAGGCGTCGGCGCGGAATAGCTCAGTGGTCATCTAACGATCCCCCATGGTATGGGCGTGGTTCAAGGGTCCATGCCCGTGCCCCAATCCCGGCGCCGTGCGGATGGCTTCGAGCACATAGGCCCGGGCGCGGGTAACGGCGGCTTCCGTCTCCATCCCTTGGGCGATGGAGCAGGCGATGGCCGAGGCCAATGTGCAACCGGTGCCGTGGGTGTGCACCGTCTCGATGCGCGGGCTGGTGAAGGGTTGAGCGCCCGACGCATCCATCAGCAAATCCATTACCTCGGGCCCGGTCCGGTGGCCACCCTTCAACAACACCGCGTCGGGGCCGAGATCGAGCAGCGATTGGGCCAGCGCCTCGGCCGCATCGATGCCCGGCGCGGTGCGGCCCGCCAGGGCTTCGGCTTCCGGGATATTGGGGGTCAGGATGGCGGCGCGGGGCACCATCAATTCTTTTAAGGCCGCCATGGCGTCATCCGCCAGCAAGGATGCGCCGCCCTTGGCGACCATCACCGGATCGACCACCACCGGCACATCCGGTGCCAGTTTGTCCAAGGACGCGCACACCACTTCGATAATATCGGGCCGGTGCAGCATGCCGATCTTGATGCAGTCGGCGCCGATGTCGCTCAACACCACCTCCATCTGGCGGGCAACAAACTCCGGCGGCACATCCAGAATGGCGAACACGCCTTGGGTGTTCTGCGCGGTCAGCGCCGTGATCGCGGTCGCAGCAAACCCGCCGAGCGCAGTCACCGCTTTGATATCGGCCTGAATGCCGGCGCCGCCGCCGGAATCGGACCCGGCGACGATAAGAACCCGTCCCTGCAACTGAATGCTCCTAAATGGTAGTTAGGCGGCTACGAAGCGTTCGATCTCGGCAACAATATCGCCGACGACGCTGTCGATCAAAGCCTTATCGGCGCCCTCGGCCATGATGCGGACCAAAGGCTCGGTGCCCGACGCGCGGATCAGCACGCGGCCATGATTGCCCATGCGCGCCTCGCCCGCCGCGATGGCCTTTTGAATTCCGCTATTCTCCAACGGCGCCCGGCCATTGACGGCCACGTTGCGCAATATTTGCGGCAACGGCTCGAACGGGCGGCAAGCCTCGCTCACCGGCTTGCCGGCGGCGGCGATAATGGCCAGAAGCTGCAAGGCGGCGGCCAGGCCATCGCCGGTGGTGCCGTGATCGGCCATGACAATATGGCCCGATTGCTCGCCGCCGAGATTACAGCCCAATTCGCGCATGCGCTCGACCACGTAGCGGTCGCCCACCTGGGTGCGCAGCAATTTGAGGCCGATGCCGGTGAGGTACCGTTCCAACCCCAAATTCGACATGACCGTGGAGACAACGGCGCCGCCCCGCAACCAGCCGTCGTCGGCCCAGTGCTTGGCGATTACCGCCATGATCTGATCGCCGTCAATCAGCGCACCGCTTTCATCGGCGATCAAAACCCTATCGGCGTCGCCGTCGAGGGCGATGCCCATATGGGCGCCGTGGGCCACCACGGCCGCGCACATGGCTTCCGGATGGGTCGAGCCGCAGCCGTCGTTGATGTTGAGGCCGTCGGGATCAACGGCGAGCGACACCACCTCGGCGCCCAGCTCCCAAAGCACCGCCGGCGCGACCTTGTAGGCGGCGCCGTGGGCGCAATCGATGACCACCTTGATGCCGTCCAGAGAGACCCGGCGCGGGATTGTCCGTTTCACGAACTCCACATAGCGCCCTTGCGCATCATCCAGGCGCAGCGCCCGGCCCAAAGCCTCCGGCGCTGCCAGATCGGCGGCCATATCGGCGTCCATGCGCGCCTCGATGGCGGCTTCGGCTTGGTCGGACAATTTGTAGCCGTCGGGGCCGAACAGCTTGATGCCGTTATCCTGATAGGGATTGTGCGAGGCCGATATCATGACCCCCAGATCGGCGCGCAAAGACCGGGTCAGCATGGCGATGGCCGGCGTCGGCAGCGGCCCGGCCAGGATCGGGTCCATGCCGGCGGCAACGAAGCCGGCGGTCAATGCGGGCTCGATCATATAGCCGGACAGGCGCGTATCCTTGCCGATCACCACCCGGTGGCGATGATCGCCGCGGGTGAAATGCAGCCCCGCCGCCATGCCCACCTGGAGCGCGATATCGGCGGTCATGGGGGCCGTATTGGCGGTGCCCCGGATGCCGTCGGTTCCGAATAGTTTTCTAATCATGCTGCAACCGGTTTAACGCATGCGGCGCGAAAGGTCATTTAACAAATTATTGCGGTATTTTTCAGAGGCGCGGTCACTAGGCCGGCCACCGTCGCCGCCACGTCGTGCACGCGAATGATGCGGGCGCCGCCGGCCACCGCGCGGCGCGCCAGATCGATGGAAATATCAAGGCGTTGCTTGGGATTCCCGGTCTTTCCGAACTTGCGCGACAGCCCGGCGCAGACCGGCGGGCCGATGGCGGCGATCTCTGAAATCCGGTCCAACAACGCGTAATTATGCGTCATCCGCTTGGCAAAACCGAAACCGGGATCGATGCAAATCCGGGTCCGCTCAATACCAGCCGCAATACAGGCATCGATTCGCGTCCGAAGGTAAGCGCTGACTTCGGCCACCACATCGTCATATTCGGCCATTCCAGCCATGGTTTGGGGCGTGCCCTTCATATGCATCAAGATGACGCTGGCGCCGGTTTCGGCGGCGACGCCCAAGGCATTTTCATCAAAGCTAAGCGCGCTGACATCGTTGATGATGGCGGCGCCGGCTGCACACGCCGCCGCCATCACGTTTGCGTTGCGGCTGTCGATGGAAACCACCGCGCCCGCCTTCGCCAAGGCCGTAATGACCGGCAATACGCGCGCCGCTTCGATGCCGGGCGCCACCGGCTCGGCGCCGTGGCGGGTGGATTCGCCGCCCACGTCAATAATATCGGCGCCGTCGGCGATCAGGCCTAAGCCGCGTGCGATGGCGCCGGGCGCATCGAAGACCTCGCCGCCGTCGGAAAAACTGTCGGGGGTCACATTGACGATGCCCATGATCAACGGGCGTTGGAGATCGAGCCCGGCAAAATTCATCAATGTCTCTCGGGTGCTAGCCGCCCGGCTGCGGCTCCGGTTCCGGGTTGAGACCACCGGGCGCGCCCTTGGGGGCGGCGCCGCTGGACGGGACCGAAGACTTGGACTGTCCCTCAGGAGGGGTATCGTCGTCCGGATCGGGGCGGAAGATCGACTCGCCGCGCAACAAAGCGTTCACTTCGTCGCCGGACAGCGTCTCGTATTCCAAGAGCGACTCGCCGAGGGTGACCAGATCGTCGTATTTTTCATCAACGATTTTGGCCGCCGTTTGCTCGGCCGTTTCGATCAGGCGGCGCACTTCTTCGTCGATCATGCGCGCCGTGTCGTCGGACACGTTCTTGTGGCGCGCCACCGAATGGCCGAGAAAAATTTCCTCGTCATTGTCGGTATAGCGCAACGGTCCCAATTTTTCCGAAAAGCCGTATTCGGTCACCATGCGCCGGGCCATCTCGGTGGCCTGCTGGATATCGTTGCCGGCGCCGGTGGTGACGTTTTCGGCCCCGAATATTTTTATCTCGGCAACGCGTCCGCCGAACATGACCGCCAGCTTGGATTCCAGCTCCAGCTTGGAATAGCTGTATTTATCTTTTTCCGGCAGCGACATGGTGACGCCGAGGGCGCGGCCGCGCGGAATGATGGTGACTTTATGCAGCGGATCGTGCTGCGGAACATTGATGCCGACGATGGCGTGGCCGGCCTCGTGATAGGCGGTCAGCTTCTTTTCCTCGTCGGACATGACCATCGAGCGGCGCTCGGCGCCCATCATCACCTTGTCCTTGGCGAACTCGAACTCGGCCATGGTCACCATGCGGTTGCCGGTGCGCGCCGCAAGCAAGGCCGCTTCGTTGACCAGATTGGCGAGATCGGCGCCGGAAAAGCCGGGCGTGCCGCGGGCGATGATCCTGGCATCCACATCCGGCGCGCACGGCACTTTGCGCATATGCACCTTCAAAATCTTTTCGCGGCCGACGATGTCGGGATTGGGCACCACCACCTGGCGGTCGAACCGGCCGGGCCTGAGAAGCGCCGGATCGAGAACGTCCGGGCGGTTGGTGGCGGCGATCAGAATGACGCCTTCGTTACTTTCGAACCCGTCCATCTCGACCAGAAGCTGGTTGAGGGTTTGCTCGCGCTCGTCATTGCCGCCGCCGAGGCCGGCGCCCCGGTGTCTGCCGACGGCGTCCAGCTCGTCGATAAAGATGATGCAGGGGGCATTTTTCTTGCCCTGTTCGAACATGTCGCGGACCCGGCTGGCGCCGACGCCGACGAACATTTCAACGAAATCGGAGCCCGATATGGTGAAGAACGGAACGTTTGCCTCGCCGGCGATGGCGCGCGCCAGCAGCGTCTTGCCGGTGCCCGGAGGGCCGACCAGCAAGACGCCCTTGGGAAGTTTGCCGCCGAGGCGCTGGAACTTGGCCGGGTCTTTCAAAAACTCGACGATTTCTTCCAGCTCCTGCTTGGCTTCGTCGATGCCGGCAACGTCTTCGAACGTGATGCGTCCGGTTCGCTCGGTCAGCATGCGCGCCCGGGATTTACCGAAGCCCATGGCCTTACCGCCGCCCGACTGCATCTGGCGCATAAAGAATATCCAGATACCGATCAGCAAAAGCATCGGGAACCAGGAGATCAAGATGCCGAACAAGGACGGCACTTCATCTTCGATGGGCAAGGCCGTGATATGCACGCCCTTTTCGCCGAGCTTGGGGATCAGCGTCGGATCGTCCGGCGCGTAGGAGCGAAAGGCGCGGCCGTCTTCGAAATGGCCGGTAATTTTTTTGCCCTGGATGGTTACGTCGCGCACCGTGCCGTTATTGACCTCGGCGGCGAAATCGGAAAAGGCCAGCGACTGGTGCGGACTGCGGTCACCGGAGCCCTGAAACAGGTTGAACAGGGTGAAAACAAGGACCGCGATAATCACCCAGACGGCCAAGTTTTTACGGATATTCAATGTTCTGTCCCTTTTCTTGTCAATTTTGGGGCCCTGATCCTGGATCCCGGATTTGCCGATCTATAGCGCCCCAGCGGCGATGGCTTAAATCACTTTATATTTATTTACCGCTCCCAGACAAATCAAATAGTCCGTAGCGGCTGAATTGCAAGGGCTGGCGGGATTTTTTTTACACCAACTGGCGGATCCATTCGATGCCGATACCGGGCAATGGGCCGCCCGCCCTGACATAGCCGAGATGGGGCACCTCGGCAACGCCGCTGCGATCAAACAAAGCCGGCAGCGCGGTGCGCACCGGAAATGGCGGCAATACCCGGTCATTTGCGGCCATTTTCGATGCGATTTCCGACCAGCCACTGCGCCCCAAAGGCCCCAGATAGACCGGCCCGGCGTCGCTGTCCCGGCCTTCGAGGGCAATCTCGAACACGCCCCGCCAAATCAGACGTCCGCCGGCGGCAACGGCCAGGCGTTCGTCTGCATGGCGCTCCTCGCGGCAAATCAAGACCGCACCGGGGCCGAGGCCCGCATTAAAATTACCGCCGCCCGCCTTGATAATGCGGCAGCCGGCCAGGGTGAAGGCGCGTTCATCACCGGGATCCAGCAGCCGCGCTAAGCCGCGCTCCAATTTGCCGGCGCCCGCCGGATAGTCGCGCCCGCCAATTTCACCCAACAACTGGCGCAAGGCATGGACGGCAACCATCACTGGGGCCTTGCCAAAGGCCGGCGCTTGCAGCTCGCAATATCCGGACCCGTGGCCGACAACGGCGCCGGCGATCAGCGCGCCCGCCAAGCCATCGAGACGCGTCCGCACCGCCATGAAATGACCGGCCAGCGCCGCCAGACGGGGCGCCGGCACGCGCCCTTGGCCGAGCGCCGCCACCAGCCGCCGCATATGGGTGCGCTGAAAGGCGGGATCGGCGTTGGACGGATCCTCGATCCATTGCTGGCCTGTTTGCACCAAAGTCTGGCGCAATCGGGCGCCGGAAACCCTGAGCAATGGCCGGTGAATAGCAACGCAGCGTCGCCGGCTGACCGGCGCCATGCCCGCCAGACCGTACATACCGGCGCCTTGGGCGGCGCGCATAAGGAACGTTTCCGCCTGATCTTCCATGTTATGGGCCACCAGAATATGGCCGATGGAGTTGCGGCGCGCCCAATCGGTGAGCAAACGGTAGCGGGCGCTGCGTGCCGCCGCTTGAATGCCGGTGGCCGGTTTTTCTCCGTCCCAGGTCAAGACCCGGTGGCCGATGCCGGCTGCTGCCAGCCAGCTACCAGCCGAAATGGCTTCGGCGTCCGATCCGGCGCGCAAGCCATGGTCCACGGTCAACGCGGTGAGCGTGCCACCATGGCGCCGGCACCAATCACCGGCCAATAGCGCCAGGGCCATGGAATCGCCGCCGCCCGATACGGCAGCCGCGATGGCCACGCCCGCCGGCACCCGGTTGGCGTCCATCAAGGCATCGAATTCAGACGGTCCGAGCGGTTCCAGATGTTCAGGAGCCGGCGCAGCAATGGCGGCGGCGCTAACCACAGTCGGCGCGGGTCCGCTCGCGCTGCAGCAATCTGGTAATGCGGCTGGGGGCGCCGGGAAAATCGCTGGCCAGCTTGCCGAACATGGCGCAGGCGTCGGTTTTCTTATCCATTTGCGACAGCGACATGCCGAGGCTCAAGAGATTGTCCGGCGCCTTGTTGCCCTTCGGGTCGCCCCGGAAGCCTTTCAAGAACGCCTCGGCGGCGGAGCGGTATTCGTGGCGCACATAAAAGGTCCGGCCCAGCCAATAGCGGGCGTTGAAGACCAGCTTGTGGTCCGGATGGGCGGCAATGAATTCCTGAAAAGCCTGGGCGGCCTTATCATATTCCGCTCGGGTCACCAGATCCTGGGCAAACCTGTAGCGCGCCTGAACCGATCCCTTGGGGAGAATCTTTTGCACCACTGGCGGCGGCGGCGGCGGGCGGGCGCCTTGAATTGTGGCCCGGGGTTGCGCCGTTGCGGGCAGAGGGTTTTCGCCGCGTCTCACGGCCGCCAGATCGTTCGGCGAAATGGCGCCCAGATTTTGCGCCGGGCGCGAAAACGATGGCCCGCCGGTTGCGGGGCCGGATTGGCGGACCGACGGCGGGCGGGCAACGCCGGTGATCTGCTGGCGGGGCGGCGACGCCTGGAAGCCGGGCTGGGCCGCCGGCGCGGGGCCCGATGGCGCGCGCGCCGAGGCTTGCAACAGCCGCTTTTCCATATCGGTCATGCGCAGTTCCATATCGGCCACCAGCTTATCCAGGCGCGAAGAAATCTGTCTCATGGAATGATTGAAATTTTCGATACTGCCGGTGGCGCTCCGAATTTCGCTTTCCAGATCGTCCAGGCGGGCTTCGAGGCGCGCCACATAGGCATTCTCCAAGCGCACGCCGGCGGCGGGCGGCGGCGCGGCTGGGCGGACGGCGGCGGCTGCGGGACGGGCGGCGGGGGCGGCGGGCGCCGCGCCACTGGCCGGGCCCCGGCGATAAAGCTGGCGGCTCATAACGCGCATATCGCGCTCCAACCGATCCAGCTTGTTGAGCACGTCTTGCAGGCGGCCCTCCTGCGCGGCGGCTTCGCCCAACCCGAGCCCGGCCCCCGCAAAAAGGACCAGAGCGGCGAGCGCGGCCAGACAAAAAGCTTTAATTTGGCGTTTCAGCATCGATTGATTCCCGCTGACCTTGTGCCGAAAAATCATGTCAAAAACAAGGCGCCCGTTCCCCAGTCAAGGGAAACGGGCGCCCGAAATTCGAGGACATTTTGTTTAATTAGCTGCCGGCATCGACCACGACCGAAACCGAACGGCGATTTTGCCGCCACGAAGCTTCCTCATGGGCAAGGGCTACCGGGCGCTCCTTGCCGAAGGAAACGGTTTTGATGCGGCCCGGATTGACACCCAGCGCAACCAGGAAATCGCGGGCCGAATTGGCGCGCCTCTCGCCCAGCGCCAAGTTATATTCGCGGGTGCCGCGCTCGTCGGCGTGGCCTTCGATGCTGATCTGGGTGGCCGGGAATTTCTTCAGCCAGGCGGCTTGCTTTTCAAGCTGCGGGCGCTGGTCGGCGCGGATGCTGGATTTGTCCAATCCGAAATATACGCGATCACCCACATTGATGACAAAATCCTGCGGTGAGCCATCGCGGATTGCCGAGGCTGCGGCCCGGTTGCCGGCGCTTGAGCCGGTGGCCGCGGATGATGTGCTGGATGCGCCCGACTGGGCGCCGGTGCCCGACGATGCGCTGTCTTCCGTCGACGTGGATTCGCACGCCGCCAACAGGAACATGCCCGCAATAACAAAACCAAAATTCTTTAAACGCATTTTTCTGTCCCCCTGACGGAAACTGGGATGGATGATGAATGACAAAATTACATATAGTAAGGATAGATGCAAATTTCCAAATCGATTGCAACAGAACTGCCGCCGAATATAGCCAACCGTACTATCCGGGCGTTAAATCCTTGTTACTTATACAGATTATAAGGCGCGCCGGTCATGGAATCAAGGGGGACCACGCCGGGTCCGATGCATCCATGGGTGTCACAATCTGGCGCTCGTTCTGGCCGGTGAGATCGATCGAGAAAAGCCGCGTCCGTTTGCCGCCTTTTCTGGCCAGCGGCGTTTCCCGGAAAAACATCAAAACCCGGCCGTTCGGCGACCAGGTCGGCGATTCCACCAGGAAGCCATCGGCCAGCAAACGCTCGCCGGAACCGTCCGGCGCCATGACGCCGATGAAAAACTTGCCGCCCGATATCTTGGTGAAGGCGATCAGATCGCCGCGCGGCGACCAGACCGGCGTTGCATAGCGGCCCTTGCCGAAACTGATGCGCTTCACCGACGAGCCGTCGGCGTTCATCACGTAAAGCTGCTGGCCGCCGGAGCGGTCCGAATTGAAGACGATTTTTTTGCCGTCCGGCGATATATAGGGCGAGGTATCGATGGCCGAATGGCGGGTCAGCCTTTTGACCGAGCGGGTGCGCAAATCCATGGTGTAGATTTCGGTATTGCCGTCCTTGGCCATGCTCATGATGACGGTGTTGCCGTCCGGCGAAAAGCGCGGCGCGAAGGTCATGCCCGGAAAATCGCCCAGCATTTCCTGGCGCCCGGTTTCGATATTAAAAATATAGACCCGGGGCACGTTGCGGAAATAGGACATGTAGGTGATTTCCTGGCGGCTCGGCGAGAAGCGCGGCGTCAGCACCAGATCGTTGCCGTCGGTCAGGAAGTGGTGATTGGCGCCGTCCCAATCCATGATCGCCAGGCGCTTGATGCGCCGGTCGCCGCGCCCGGTTTCGGCGATATAAACAATGCGCGTGTCGAAATAACCGTCCTCGCCGGTGACCCGCTTGTAGATCGCATCGGATATAATATGTGCGATGCGCCGCCAGTTGGAGGCGACGGTGGTAAACTTTTGCCCGAAGCTTTGTTTCTGCGGCGCCACGTCCCAAAGCCGGAACTTGATGCGGATGCGGTTTCCCGCCAATAACGTAACCCGGCCTTGCGCCAGGGCATCGGCGTTGAGGACGCTCCAATTTTGGAAATTGGGTACCGTATCCAAAGACGTCTCGACGGCGATAAAGGCCTTCGGATCGATCGGCTTAAAAAGGCCCGAAAGCTCCAAATCGGATTTGATCACGGCGGCGATGTCGCGCCCGATGTCGCGCTCTTTTGCCTTGGTGCCGATGAAATTGGTGACCGCGATGGGCATCGCCCGCACCGAGCCCCGGGTGATATCGACGCGCAGCTCGGCCTCGGCAGGGGCCAGCCAAAGCACCAGCAACAAGGCCGCCAGGCTGGCGCGCCAAACGGCGAGGCCCGAGGGTAACGCTTTCCACAATCGGGGGAGATTACTCATTGCCCGAACATTTCGCGGGGATTGAAGGTCAAGGTCAAGTCTTTCCATATTTCGTATTTGTCCCTCGGCAGATCATAGGGATTGCACGCCGGTTGGCGCACCGCCCGCCAGGCACTTTCGGCGGCGGCCAGTTTAAACGGGTCCGACAGGTACGCGGAGCGGTTAAGAAGTTCGCCGCCTAGAAAGTGTCCGGTGGGCGACAATTTCAATTTGATGGTGATCACGATATCGCGCGCGCCCTTGGCGCCCGGCTGGAAGTTCCAGCATTTCAGCATGGCCCGGCGGATCGTGTTGGCCATGGCGTCGATCTCGTTCTGGGTGACGCGCTTGGTGGGATCAAACTCGCGCGGACGGTTGGATAGGGTGCGCGCCAGCTTGTCCAAAATCTCCGGTTTCGGCTCGGCCTTCTTTTTTTCCTTTTTCTTTTCCGGCTTCGGCGCCGGGCGCTTGAAATCCTTCTCCAGGTTTTTCAGAACCGCGGCGAAGCGATCCGGCATTTTCGGCTTTCGGGTGGGGCGCACCCGGGCAAACACCTTCGGCGCCGGCGGCTTCGCCTTGACCTTCGGTTTCGGCTTCGGCTTGGGTTTCGGCTTGAGCTTCGGCTTGGGTTTTGCGGTTTGGGTTGGCGGCACGGCGGCCACTTCCGGCGCCGGTTCCGGCTGCGGCGGAGACGGCGGCGCTTTTTTCACCTTCGGCTTGGGCGGCGCCGGCGGTGGTTTCTTTTTCACCTCGGGCTTGGGCTTAGGTTTCTGCTTCGGCTTTGGCGGCTCCGGCGGCGGCACATTGGTTTCCGGTCCGGTTTCAATCAATTCCACGATGATGGGAATATCCGTCGGCGGCGGCGGTTTGCGCACCAGCGGCAGACCGACAATGGTGACGCCGACGATGACCACATGAAAGGCGACGGAAAAAAGTATCGGAGCCCGCATGGCGTCTACTTCTTCGCCGCCGGCTTGGAGCGCCGCCTGGAATCGCCGCGCGGCGCCTGGGTGATCAGCGCCACCTTCTTGAAGCCGGCCCGGTTGATGGTGCTCATCACCTGCATGACCCGGCCATAGCCGATGTTTTTGTCGCCGCGCACAAAGATGCGGATGTCCGGGTTGGCGCCGGTGATGGCGATCAGCCGGGCGGCCAGCACCGGCAATTCGATGGCGGTATCTTGCAAAAATATGGCGCCGTCGGCATCGATGGATACCGCCAACGGCTCATCGGGATCGCTGATCAGGCTGGCCTGGGTCTCGGGCAGATCCACCTGCACGCCGACCGTGAGCAGCGGCGCCGTCACCATGAAGACAATCAAAAGCACCAGCATCACATCGACCATCGGAGTGACGTTGATATCGCTTATCGGCCGGGTGCGGGCGCGCTTCCAACGGCGCCCGGCGCCGCTCCCGCTTCCAGGTGCGCTGCCCATTGCCATGTCTATTCGCGCCCTTCCAGCTGGCGCGAAATGATCGCCGAAAACTCGTTGGCGAAATCATCGAGGCGCGAGGCGTAACGGTCCACGTCTTTGGATATCTTGTTATAGGCAATCACCGCCGGGATCGCCGCCACCAGACCGAGCGCGGTGGCGAACAATGCCTCGGCGATGCCCGGCGCGACCACCGCCAGGGACGTGTTTTTGGTGATCGAGATCGCCTGGAACGAATTCATGATGCCCCAGACGGTGCCGAACAGGCCGATGAACGGCGCCGTCGAGCCGGTCGAGGCGAGGATCGTCAATTGCCGCTCGACCCGTTCGATCTCGCGGTTGACGGTGACGTCCATGACCCGGCCGATACGCTCCATCAAGCTCGAGCCCACGGCCGGGCTGGAATAGCCGCCCTCTGCCGTGCGCCGCCATTCGCGCATCGCCGCCGAGAACACCGCCGACATCGGATCGCGCGGCTGGGCGCCCATATTGTCATACAGCTCGTCCAGCGAGCCGCCCGACCAGAAGCGGTCTTCGAAGCTGGAAGCGTCACTGTTGAGGCGGCGCAGGCGCCGGACTTTTTCGAAGATGATCGCCCAGCACCAGACCGAGGCGACGACCAATGCAATCATCACCGCCTTGACGATGAAATCGGCGCGCAAAAATAGCGACCAGATCGAAAAGTCATAGGCGGCGGCAATGCCAGCCGCATTCAGGGTTTCGGTTTCCATATTTTGTCCTTAACGCAACTTTCTTTGACTAATCCCTAGTGCCCGACAGCATCGCCTTGACCCGGGCCGGCAGGCGCGCCGGCTTGCCGCTGACATGATCGATAGAGGCCAGGCGCACATCCATCACCACCAAGGCGTCGGGCCCGCGCATGACGGTCTGGCGCAATTCGAAACTGGCGCCCTTTACGGCGACGACGCTTGTATGCACCTCTAACTGGTCGCCAAGCCTCGCGGGCAAAAGATACTCGGCGTTGCAGGCGCGCACCCCGAAGACAACGCCATCGGTTTCGCGAAGCTGGGTCTGATCGATGCCGGCGGCGTACAGAATTTCGCTGCGCGCCCGCTCCGCATATTTCAGATAGTTGGCGTAATAGACAATGCCGGCGGCGTCGGTGTCTTCCCAATAGACGCGCAAGGCAAAGACTTCGGTTTGATCGCCGGCCTGGCTTTTGGACATATTATTCATCGTCATCGTCTTCGTCATCGTCCTGGGCAGCGAGCAGTTCCAACTGGCTCTGGTTGGCCGGCGCCGCCAGACCCAGATGCCGGTAGGCGCCCGCGGCCAGCACCCGGCCGCGCGGCGTGCGCATCAGCAATCCTTCGCGGATCAAATAAGGCTCGATCACCTCTTCGATGGTGTCGCGCTCTTCGGACAGGGCCGCCGACAAGGTTTCCGCGCCGACCGGCCCGCCGCCATAGTTTTCGGCAATCAGCCTTAAGAAGCGCCGGTCCAATTCGTCCAGCCCGAGGCCATCCACTTGCAGCTTGCCGAGGGCCGCATCGGCGACTTTTTTGTCGACGGTCGTCTCGCCATTGACCTGGGCGAAATCCCGCACCCGGCGCAGCAGGCGCCCGGCCACGCGCGGCGTGCCCCGGGATCGCCTGGCAATTTCCAACGCGCCTTCGTCGCTGACCGGTAGCTCCAGAATGGCGGCGCTGCGCTTGACGATAGTGGTCAGCTCGTCCGCATCGTAGAACGTCATATGCAACAGAATACCGAACCGGTCGCGTAGCGGCGTGGTCAGGAGCCCCGAGCGCGTGGTGGCGCCAATCAGCGTGAACGGCGGCAGATCAATGCGCACGCTCCTGGCCGCCGGGCCCTCGCCGATGATCAAATCCAGCTCGCCGTCTTCCATGGCCGGGTACAAAATCTCCTCGACCACCGGCTGCAGGCGGTGAATCTCGTCGATGAACAAAACGTCGCGGGGTTGCAGGTTGGTCAAGATCGCCGCCAGATCGCCGGACTTGGCGATCACCGGCCCTGAGGTAGCGCGAAAGCCGACGCCAAGCTCCGCCGCCGCGATGCGCGCCAGCGTCGTCTTACCGAGGCCGGGCGGGCCATAGAGCAGCGTGTGATCCATCACCTCTGCGCGCAGCCGCGCCGCCTCCACCGCCATGCTCAAATTCTCGCGGATGCGCGGCTGGCCGATGAATTCGTCCAGGCGCTGCGGGCGCAGTTGCGTATCGGGCTGATCGGCGGCGGCCTCGCGGGGGTCTATTTCGCGTTCGGAATCCATGGCCATGCCGTCACGCATGGGTCTCGGCGGAGCCAAGCTCGCCAAGTCCATCCCGGATCAGTGCGTCCAGCGCCGCGTCGGCGCCCAATCGCTGCACCGAACGGGCCACCGCGCCAAAGGCCTCGGTGCGCCCATAGCCCAGATTGACCAGCGCCGATACCGCATCGGCGGCGGCGCCATTTTCGCCCTCGCCGGCCGGCGCCGCTGCCTGCAAAGCCGCCGCGCCCAGCGCAATGCCGCCCACCTTGTCCTTCAATTCGGTCACGATGCGGGTCGCCAGTTTCGGGCCCACCCCTTGCGCCTGGGCAACCGCCGCCTTGTCGCCGGCCGCCACTGCCTGTGCCAATGCATCCGTGGTCAGCGCCGACAGGATGCCGAGGGCAACCTTGGCGCCGACCCCCTGCACGGTGGTCAGCAGTTTAAAGCCCTCGCGCTCGCCCTCGTCGGCAAAGCCGTAGAGATGGATATGGTCCTCGCGCACATGGGTTTCGACGAACACCGAGACAGTGCCGGTGACACCGGCCAGCACGCCCAAGGTACGGTTCGAGCAGAAAATCAGATAGCCGACGCCGTTCACATCGATCACCGCCCACCCCTCGCCGGAGGTGTCGAGGGCGCCTGTCAGCTTGGCGATCATAGGGTGGCTTCTCCGGCAGCCAGCTTCAAGGCCGGCGCCGTCCGGTGATGGGCGTGGCAGATGGCGATGGCCAGCGCATCGGCGGCGTCGGCAGACGATGCCAGGCAGCCCGATAAAATAGTGGCTACCATCATCTGCACCTGTTGCTTGGCCGCATGGCCGGCGCCGACCACCGATTTCTTGACCACGTTGGGCGGATATTCGGCGACCACCAGCCCGGCCCGCGCCGGCGCCAACAGGGCAATGCCGCGCGCTTGGCCCAGTTTCAAGGTAGAGACCGCGTTGACGTTGACGAAGGTTTCTTCAATGGCGGCCTCGGCCGGGGCATAACGCGCAATCACGTCGGCCAGCCCGTCATAAAGCTGACTGAGCCTTGTTGCCAATGGGTCTTTGGATTTGGAATGGACGGCGCCGTCGGCCACATAGGCGAGGTGATTGCCATCGCAATCGATGATGCCCCAGCCGGTGTTGCGGAGCCCCGGGTCTATGCCGATCAGTCTGATCATACGCTAAAACTTGCCCCCATTAAGCGCTGAGCCGCGCCATGATCTCGTCGGAAATATCGAAGTTGGCGGCGACCCGTTGCACATCGTCGCTGTCTTCCAAGGTATCGAGCATCTTCATCAGGGTTTCGGCCTGACGCTCATCCACTTCGACGGTGTTCTGGGGGCGCCAATCGAGGCGCGCTTGCGCCGGCACACCGAGCGCGGCCTCCAGGGAATCCCGGACGGCGGCGAAATCATCGGGCGCGCAAAAAATGTCATGACCGGCCTCGCCCGATTCCACATCGTCGGCGCCGGCTTCCAGGGCGGCCTCGAACACGGCGTCGGCATCGCCCGCATCGGCGCCGTAATTGATCATGCCCACATGTTCGAACATGAACGAGACGGCGCCGGTCTCGGCGAGATTGCCGCCATGTTTGACGAACGCGGAGCGCACTTCCGACGCGGTGCGGTTGCGGTTGTCGGTGAGCGCTTCGACGATCACCGCAACGCCGCCGGGGCCATAGCCTTCGTAGCGCACCTCTTCGAAGTTTTCGCCGTCATCGCCGCCGGCGACGCGCTTGATCGCCCGGTCGATATTGTCTTTCGGCATATTGGCGGCGCGCGCCGCCGTAATGGCGGTGCGCAGACGCGGGTTCTGGTCCGGCTCGGGCAGCCCCGATTTGGCGGCCACGGTCACTTCGCGGATCAGCTTGGCGAATTGTTTGGCGCGCTTGGCGTCCTGGGCGCCCTTGCGGTACATGATATTTTTGAATTGAGAATGGCCTGCCATGGTTCCTGATCGCTCTGAATGGTGGGAAGAAATGCGCGTTAAAGCGCCGATTTAGATTCGCCCGATCCCTACCATGATTCCCCCAGTAAACACACCCCCGCCAGCGCGCCAGACAAGCCTCGCGGGCGGGCATTAGGTAACGCCGCAATGTGGCGATAATGAGGCCAAGACGGCCCAGCCCACATGGGGATGGCCGGGTCGGCCACGCGGGCGTCGAGACGGACTTGGGCGTTTCGGTGCCGGTCTATGCCGCCCCCGCTTCCGCCGCCGCCTTCTCCGAGGCTTGCATCACATGATCCGCTTCGAGCGCGTCCACCCGGCGCAGGTTCGGAAAATACTTGGCGAAAATCAAGGCCACCAAGATGGTGCCGATGCCGCCGACAACCACCGAGCCCACCGGGCCGATGAATTCGGCGACGGTGCCGCTTTCGAACTCGCCCAATTGGCCCGAGCCGCCGGTGAAGACGCCGTGCACCGCCATCACGCGGCCGCGCATATCATCGGGCGTCGCGAACTGGATCATGTTGTGGCGGATGAATACCGAGACCATGTCCGACGCCCCCGCCAAGGTCAGCGCCGCCAGCGATATCCAGACGATTTCCGATAGCCCAAAGACAATAATGCCGATGCCGTAGAGCGCCACGGCGGCGAAGAACTTTTTGCCGGCGCCGCGCTTCACCGGCATTTGGGTCAGCACCAAGGCGCAGCCGACGGCGCCAACGGCAACGGCCGAATGCAGCAGCCCAAGGCCGCTGGCGCCCAGATGCAAGATGTCGGTGGCGAACACCGGAAACAAGGCCGTCGCGCCGCCCAGCAATACGGCAAACAAATCCAGCGTGATGGCGCCGAGGATGATCTGCCGGTTCCAGATGAACTTGGCGCCGGCGAAGATGGTCTCCAAGGTTACCGGCGCCCGGTTCAGAGTCTGCTGGGCGGAGCGGATCAGCGATATGGCCAGCGCCGCGAGGCCGATAACAACGGTGACCGTGGCAAAGGCGAAGCTGGCGCCAAAGCCGGCCTCGGTGCCGTATTCGATCAGGAAGCCGCCCAGCACCGGGCCAATAATGGTCGAAACATGCTGGCCCGAATTGGCCCAGGCGACGGCGTTGGGAAAGACTGCCTTGGGCACCAGATTGGGGATCAGCGCCAGGGTGGCGGGCTGTGCAAACGAGCGCCCGGTGCCCATCAGGAACAACAGAAACAAGACCAGCCCCATGGCCGGATCATCGCCGGAGAAGGCCAGCAATATGGCGACGGCGACTACCGCCTGGAAGCCATAGGCGATGGCCAGAATGCGGCGCCTTGGAAAGCGGTCGGCGGCCTCCCCGGACACCAGGAAAAACAGCATGTTGGGCAGGAACATGGCGAGGCCCACATAGCCGAGCATCAATTCGCTTTGCGTGATGCGCCACACCTCCCAGCCGATGGTGACCTGCAACATGCGCGTCGCCATGTTGTTGAAGATGCGCGCCGTGAAAGCGAAGGTGAAATCCCGGTGCCGGAAGGCGGCGAAGCCGGTGGTGCCGCCCACTTGTTCAGGGCCATCGGCGGGCGCCTCGCCGGGATTATCGGCGGACGTTTCGCTCACTTCGAAGGCCGCGTTTCGATCAGGCGCGGGCCCATGCGCAAAGGCTCGATACGCTTGGCAAGTCCGGTGGCCGCGTCGGTTTCCAGAAACGCGGCGCAAAGGGTGGCTTCCCCTTCCGCCGGTTCCAGCCGGTCCGATGGCAGTTTCTTGGTGAAGCGGTTGACCGCCACGTCCTTTTTCATACCGATGACCGAGTCATAATCGCCGCACATGCCGACATCGGACTGGTAGGCGGTGCCGCCGGGCAGGATTTGCGCGTCCGCCGTCGGCGTATGGGTATGGGTGCCGACGACCATCGAGACGCGCCCGTCGAGAACGTGGCCGACCGCCATTTTTTCCGACGTCGCCTCGGCGTGGATATCGACGACGATGGCGTCGGCGCCTGTCCCCAACGCCGTGCCGGCGAGTTCTTCTTCGATGCGGGCGAAGGGATCGTCCAGGGCGTCCATGAACAAGCGGCCCAAAATTTGCGCCACGAAGACGCGCGCCCCGCTCCTGGCTTCAAACAGGCCGGCGCCTTTGCCCGGCGTGCCCTTGGGGTAATTGAGCGGGCGCAGCAGGCGCGGCTCAGCGTCGATATAGTTCATGATCTCGCGCTGGTCCCAGACATGGTTGCCGGTGGTGATCACATCGATGCCGGCTTCGAAATACTGGTTGCAGATTTTCTCGGTAATGCCGAAACCGTGGGCGGAGTTTTCGCCATTGACCATGATGAAATCGGGGTCCAGATCGGCACGAATTCCGGGCAGCGCGTCCAAAAGCCGGGTGCGCCCGGGCCGGCCGATCACGTCACCGAAATAGAGAAGTTTCATTGAATGTCCTGTGTCATCAATCGAAGCGCCGCGCGCCGTCTTCGGTCACGATCCAATCGAGGCGCTGATCAAAGGGCCCGCGCGGGCAGCTGTCAACCCGCTGCCCGGCAAAGGCGGCGCCGGCGGCGGTAATGGGGCCCAGGCCATCGGCGCGTAAGGCTGCCAGGGTGCGGTCATAAAAACCGCCGCCATAGCCCAGCCGGGTGCCCAAATCATCGAAGCTGAGCAACGGCACAATCAGAATGTCCGGGCGCGCAAGAGCCGCATCAGAGCCCGGCTCCATCACGCCGAAGGCGCTTTTGATCAGCGCCATGCCCGGCGACCATTGGCGAAATTCCAGTGGCGCGCCGCGCCCCGCCACCACCGGCAACAAACTTCGGCAGCCGGCTTCGTGAAGGACCGCTAACAAATCCCGCAAATCGATCTCCCCCTGCATCGGCCAAAAGGCGGAGACGGCAATATCGGGGCCGGGCTGAAAGGCATCCATGAAATGCGCGGCGATCCTGGTCCCGGCACCCGGCCCGGCGACCGCGTCCCGGGTTTTTAATGCGGCAAGGCGGGCGGCGGCTTTGTCGGATTTGGGCGTGGTCATGGAATATGTGCAGATCAAATTGGGAAGGTGGGCCGGCTCCACATAAGCCGTTTGCGTCAATTCCTCCTAGGCCCTAGAGACTAGGTGGGCGCCATATATCGAGCCCAAGAGCCCGACAGGGACAGCTCCCTATTTTGATACGTTGGCCCCGGGGATATTTCACGCGTTGCGCACTTCGCAGCGCCGACCCAATAGTTATATAGGCTTAAATTCAGGAAGTTTCCAGCCGCGCGGCGATTTTTTCGATGCGCTGGGCCAGCCGGTCCAGATCGGAGGCCGCCGGCGAAGGCGTGCGGCCGCGCTGATCGTCGCGCAGGCCGTCCAGTTCCGTATAGACTTCGGACAATTCGTCGGCGACCAGAAGACTGGCCATCACCAGCAATCTGGCATCGCCCACCTGGCCGACGGCGGCCACCAGCTCGTCCACCCGCCGGTCCACATATTGGGACAGGCGCACCAGATGCGCTTCCTGGCCATCGTCGCAGGCAATCTCGTATTTGCGCTTGTTTATGGTGACCGAAACTTTCGCCATGGCGCCTTACATTCCCCCAAAACTCTGACCGCTCAATCGCCGATGATCGCCTTGACCTTGCCGATGGCCGAGCCGAGCCGCATCGATACCTCGGCGTTTTTTTTCTCCAGCGCGGCGATTTCGCTCCGGGCATCGCTCAACTCGGCGGCCAGCCCGGACATTTTTTCGCCCCCCGCCGGCGCCCCCTCGACCGCTTGTTCCAACTTTTCCAAGGCCGCATCCAAGCGCCCCCTGGCCTGTTGTACGGTGATCGATGGCTGTATTTTCTGACCGGCCACGGCGAATATCTTCCCTGTTTCGGGGGCAAGATTACGCTTGCCAAAGCAAACCCGTCAACCGCGCCTTCTGTGGATAAGATCGGGTTGACGATGGGGTCTTAAGTTACGATTGTGCGGCAACGCAAATTGGCAACCCAGACATCGGAGAACACCTATGGCCCTGAAGCTCGCAATCAACGGATTTGGACGTATTGGACGCTTGGTTTACCGGGCCATTTTGGAATCGGGGCGGGATGATGTTTCCGTCGTCTGCATCAACGATCTGGGCACGCCCGAAGACAACGCCCATCTTTTGAAATTCGATACCGTGCATGGGCGCTTGGATAACGACGTCAGCGTCAATGGCGATCAGATGGACGCCGGCGCCGGCCCGGTCCGCATCACCGCCGAGCGCGATCCCGCCAAGCTGCCGTGGGCCGAATTGGATGTGGATATCGCCCTCGAATGCACCGGCTTTTTTGCCAAGCGCGACGCCGCCGCAGCCCATTTGGAAGCCGGCGCAAAACGGGTGCTGATTTCGGCGCCCGCCGCCGGCGCTGATCTCACCGTGGTCTACGGCGTCAACAACGATCAATTGACTGCCGATCACACCGTTGTCTCGAACGCGTCCTGCACCACCAATTGCCTGGCGCCCGTGGCCCATGTGCTCAACCAGGCGGTCGGCATCGAGCGCGGTTTCATGACCACCATCCATTCCTTTACCGGCGATCAGCGCACGGTTGATACCCTGCACAGCGATCTGCACCGGGCGCGGGCGGCATCGGTATCGATGATCCCGACAACGACCGGGGCGGCGCGCGCCGTCGGCATTGTCTTGCCCGAATTGGATGGCAAGCTGGACGGCACATCTATCCGCGTGCCGACGGCCAATGTTTCGATGATCGATTTCACCTTCACGCCCTCGCGGGCGACCAGCACCGAAGGCATCAACGACGCCATCGCTGCGGCCGCCGCCCAGGGCCCCTTGCAAGGCATCCTCGGCACCAACGATCTGCCCCTGGTCTCGGTGGATTTCAACCACAACCCGATGTCGTCGGTGTTCGATCTTTCCGAGACCCAAGTCATCGAAGGCCAGTTCGTGCGCGTGCTAAGCTGGTACGACAACGAATGGGGATTCTCCAACCGCATGGTGGATACGGCGGTGGCGATGGGGGCGACGCTTTAGGGATTTAGCGGGCCAAATAACGCGGATTGGGTAACGGCGCCTTAAAATTATATTGCTACATTTGTTGCATATTGCTATAAAATTGAA
>CAUZTZ010000011.1:0-27691 GCA_963582805.1 Alphaproteobacteria bacterium | reverse complement strand
TGAAAAACCTTTTTCTCCTTTTTCCTATTCTTTCTTCTCACCGTCTCACTGTCTCTGTGGTGAAAACTTCTTGGAAGCACCGTAGTCAGGTCTTGAATTGTGAAGTGAAGGCGTGGGATTGGGCGGTTGTTGCCCCGCCATCGGCCAGCGGGCTAAAGTGCCGAGAGGAGGATACCCCATGACGGCGGAAACGCTTTTGCGCAATTGCTGGTACGCGGCGGCGCGCGCTGATGAGGTGACGCCGGACGCGCCGTTTGCGCGCACCATGCTGGGCGAACCTATTGTGCTGTTCCGCCGTATGGATGGCGCCATCGCCGCCCTCGAAGACCGCTGCCCGCACCGCAAAGCGCCGTTGTCATTGGGGCGCATATGGGACGGCAAAATTCAGTGCAATTATCATGGCGCCCGGTTCAATGGCGACAAGGCGGGCGCCGCGGCACGCAAAATCGTCGCCCAATTGCTGGCCCAAGGAAACGCCCGGGCGGCGGAATAAAACTCGAGGGAATAACGCATCATGTTTTTGCAAAATTATTGGTACGTGGCGGCGGAAGCCTTCGAAGTGAGCCGCCAGCCGGTTCCTCGCATCATCCTCGGTGAGCCGGTGGTTCTCTACCGGACCGAGGCCGGCGCGCCGGTAGCTCTCGAAGATCGCTGCTGCCATCAGCGGGCGCCGCTGCACCGGGGCAAGCTGGAAGGCGATAATATCCGCTGCGGCTATCACGGGCTGGTCTTCGATCAGACCGGCGTCTGCACCGAAATTCCCGAACAGGATCACGTGCCGCCGCAGGCCCGGGTGCGCGCCTATCCATCGGCCGAAAAGCACGGCTGGGTTTGGGTGTGGATGGGCGACTGCGCCTTGGCCGACGAAAGCCTGATTCCTGATTTCCATCTGAATACCGATGCCGAATGGACCAGCTTCCAGGGCATTATCGAAATGGGCGGCGCTTCCCAGCTGATGGTCGATAACCTGTTGGACCTGTCGCACCTGCCGTTTCTGCACGCCGCCAATATCGGCTCGGCCACCGATACCGATCCGGAACTGAACGTCGAAAAGGGCGAGGATTTTGTGCGTGTGACGCGCATCGCCCGGGGCATCAAATCGTCCAAATGGCAGAACGACCTGGGCATCCAGGGCAACGTCACCCAGGAAAAAATGATCACCTTCCGGCCTCCCTGTCATATCTGGATCGCCATCGCCACCGCTGAAGAGGCGGGCCCCAAGGGCAATGGCCAGGTGATGAACCAGATGATCCTTAATTCCATGACACCGGTGTCGGCGACAAGCTGCCGCTATCACTGGGGTTTTGCGCGGGATTTCAACCACGGCGATGCCGGCGTTACCAAATATATGAAGGACGCCACCGATATCGCCTTCAACGAGGATAAAGAGATGATCGAGGCCCAGCAGAAAAACATCGATCTCGACCCGGCGGCGCCGATCTTCAATCTGGACGGCGATGAAGGCGGCGTCGCGGCCAGGCGGCTGATGCAGCGCCTTAACGCGGAACAGGCGTAGCTTAAAAGACGCATCGCCGGAAATCATTCCGGTAACAGCCTGAGATATTCCGAAACAGAATTCCAGCACCGGGCAACGCCGCCCTGGCGCGCTAGCCGACCATCATCTTGCCGCCATATTCGACCATAAACTTTCGTTTATCGTCGGCCTCTTTGAAAACAATCTTGATCGTTTTCTTTTGCAGCATGTCATCCATCCCTTCGACACCGATGGACCATTTGCCGACGATATTATCGTCGAGCCAGTCTTCGATCTTGAGGAGCGATTCACTGGTCCGGTATACAACGCCGTGACCGAGCGATTTTGTAGTGTGATTTACCATGCAATGAATGTGGGGATAGACGGTCCCAATTCAAGAGAGATCGGGGCCTGGAATTGTAACAAATTGTACCAATTTCCGGCGCCCGCCGCGCCGATTGCGCCAGCCGCCGCTGCGGCCTACTGTGGATTCAAAGAAATCAACAGAGGCAACCAACATGGCTTACACTTTGCGCAGCGCCCCCGCATCACCGTTCGCCCGCAAGGTGCGCATCGGCGCCCACGTGGTCGGGCTTATCGATGACATCGCCATCGAAGGCGGCCCGTCCGGCGAGGGAGATGTGATTTACCAACAGAACCCCTTGGGCAAAATACCGGTGCTGGTGACCGACGACGGCCAGGCCATCTATGACAGCCCGGTAATCCTGGAATATCTGGACGCCGTCACCACGCCGGGCAGCCTGATCCCCACCGAAATCGGCGCGCGCTTCGATGCTTTACGCCTGCAATCGCTGGGCGACGGCATCCTCGATGCGGCCATACTCATTATATATGAAGGCCGCTACCGGCCCGATCAGGACCCTTATGAGCCATGGCTGGACTTCCAGCGCGGCAAGATCGAGCGGACTTTGGACGCCCTCGCCGCCGATCCGCCAACCCCCGAGCCGGTCACCATCGGCACCATCACGCTGGCTTGCGCCTTGGGCTATCTGGATTTTCGGAAACAGGTCGATTGGCGGGCGCGCGTCCCGGCGCTGATCCCCTGGCTTGACGCCTTCGCCGCCGCCTGCCCCGGCTATGATGAAACCAGGCCGGATGGGTGATCTGAAATGACCGACATAGATTTCGATCAAGCCGTTGAGGATTTTTGGCAAGCCAGCCAGGGCGGCGCGTTCCCGGTGCAATGGCAAGACACGTTCGACCGGGAGACCGCGTACCGCATCTGCCTCGCCATGATCGAGCGGCGAGGCGCCATCGGCGACGCCCAGGCCGGCTGGAAGGTGGGGCTGACCGCCAAGGCGATCCGCGAACAGCAAGGCGCCACCGAGCCGGTCTTTGCGGTCCTCTATAACAGCGGCCGCTGGCAATCGGGCGTATCCCACCCCTACAGCGATCTGATGCGCCCCGGCTGGGAGAACGAATTGTGCCTGACCATGGGCGCCACCTTGCGCGGCCCGGGGTTAAGCGAAGACGAGGTCAAGGCGGCGGTGGCGACAATTGCCCCGGCGCTGGAAATCATCGAACAACGCCCGCCGGTGGGCAAGGCATCGGGCTTTCTGTCGGGCGCCGATAACGGCCAGCAACGAGCCTTCATCGTCGGGGCCGAGACGGCGTACGATGCGGCTATCCACGATCTCGGCAAAGCCTCCGTCGAGGTATATGTGGACGGCAAGTTTGATGAAAAGGCCTATGGAATCGAGGTTATGGAATCCAGCCCCATATCATCCATCGTCTGGCTGACCGAGGGATTGGCCCGGTTTGGACATGAGTTGGCGGCCGGCAGCGTCGTCATGACCGGCTCGTTCACCAAACAATACCGGTTCGAGGGACCGGTGGAAGTGGAAGCCCGGTTCGCCCCGTTCGGCTCCGTCACCGCTTCCTTCACCTAGGAGGCCACGATGAACCGCGCACCGCTCCGCCCGATCACCGAGGACGAGATCCGCGCCTACGACGAAGACGGCGTGGTGTGCATTCGCGGCCAGTTCGATGCGGACTGGACCGACCATATGCTGGCCGCCTGCTTAAGCGATATGGAAAGCCCGGCGGCGCGCCAGCTCACGTCGGATGATAAAACCGTTGCGGGGCGGCTGGTGGCGGCCTCGCACATGGCGCGGAAAAACGATGTGTTTATGGATTTCGTCACCAACTCGCCGGCCGCCGAGATCGCTGCCCGGCTGATGGGCCTCACCGAAGCGCGCTTTTTCTACGATCAGCTTTTCATCAAGGAGCCGGGCACTTTGGCGCCCACCGCCTGGCACCACGATCTGCCGTTCTGGCCCCTGGACGGCAATCATGTGGCCTCGGTGTGGCTGGCGCTGACGCCGGTGACGCGGGAAACCTCAGGCCTCGTCTATGTCGCCGGCTCTCACAAATGGGGCAAAATGTACCGGCCGGTGCCGGCGGTAAATATCGACGGCTTCAATCTGGCCGAAGCCGAAGCTTACGAAGAATGCCCGATGTTCCATAAAGAGTTCGGCAATCCCGACTACCGGTTTCTGGATTGGGATATGGAGCCGGGCGACTGTCTGGTTCACCATCCGCTGGCCGTGCACGGCGCCGGCAAGAACGCCTCCAACGATCAAATCCGGGTGGCCTTGAGCAGCCGCTTTTTCGGTGGCGATATCACCTGGCACGGCCACCGCACCAAGTTTCTGATCCCCGGTACCGGCAACGAGGGCGCCTTCGAAGTGGGCGCATTGCCCGCCAATGATGATGTCTTTCCGGTGGTCTGGCGGGGCTAACCCAGCTTTCACTTTCCAGTGAAATTCCGTGCTTTTGGCGTGCCGCCGCTGCGCCTTGGATGGTACCTATCCCGATCAATGAAACGCCAGGGATTGGGATGCGCCATGATTAGATCACATGCAGTACTTAACCGCTTTGCCGCCGCCGGGCTTTTGCTGGCCGGATTGTCCATGGCCGGCAGCGCCGCCGCCGATGGCATCGTCGCCAAAGTGGTCAATTCGCCCTTGAACGCGGCCGGGCTGGTCAAGGGCGGCTATGCGGCGCTGAACATCTATCTGCAGCGCCCCGACGCGCGCGGCATCGATTTCTTTAATCCCCATGTGCCCGGCTATGGCATCCCCGCCGGCGGGCGCATCGAAGTGGAACTTGGCGGCGGTTTCAAGCGCAACACCGATGTCAAATTGGGTTTATCGTCGGTGCATATGGTTTCGGGCACGCCGCAGCATGGCTTGTCGCCGAAGAAATACGGTTACCTGGCGCGCCCCGGCGCCAACGATAATATCTATATCGTCACCGCCGCATCCAAGGACGGTATCGCGGCTTCGAGGCTGCTGCCCCGGGCGAGCGTCGCCAAGCTGGACCCGGTGATGAATTCGGGCCTCAAGGTTTTTCACATGGGCCTCGGCGCGGTTGCCTTCACCAACCAGGGCGAAAAAGGCAGCGTCTCGGTGCGCATCATCGATGGCGACGGGCGGCTGCTGGGTTCGGGCACGGCGGAGGTAGATTTCTGGGACGCACCCCGCGCCCAAATCCATCCCAACAATTTCCTGCATAAGGGGCGCAACCACAATTGGCAGCGCATCCGGCCGGGCCAGACCCTCGGTAAAACGGCGGGCACGGTGCCGATGACCTTCATGCTGTTCGACAAAGCGGTGGGCACGGCAGCACAAATCAATGACTTCAAAAAAGGTATCGCCGGCGCCGGCGTGATGTCGGCGAAGCAATTGGCGGGGATGGGATATAAAATACCGAAAGCCCTGGCCCGCTACGATGCCGGGCTCATCGTTCGCGACAAAGATGGCGACGGCAAGCTGGATGCGGCCAAGGACCAGATCATCGGCGGCGTCAAATCGGGGCCGTCCGGCGCCGGCGCGTTTGAAGTCCGCTCGCTGGTGCAGGGCGGCGCGCCCTTGTTGTCGCAGCTGGTCTCGGACCTGTCGCCCAAGCGCGGCAAGCGTTTTGGCGGCGCCATCATGCAGGTCCAGTTACAGGCCGGCACCCAAAAAGGCACCCTTCGCCCCACCTTCGCGCTTTTGAACGATCCGGACAATCTGGCCAGCGGCGACGGCACCTTTTACACCTACACGGTGATTGTCGAGTAGGCGCCCATTTCATTCCGTTCGGAAATCCGCCGAATTCCCCCAGCGCCCAATTCCGGCTTCATCAACGATGTCCTGATGCAGACCATGGGCGCGCCGCTCAGCCAGGGATATCCCTTCCGATATACTCCATCAGCCCCGCTTTGCGGAAGCCTTCGACGATGGCTTCGATCTCGCCTTCAATCAATATGGTACGCAGGAAACGATTACCGACCGTGGAGAAATCCGGCAGGTAATCACGCGCCAACTCCGCACGGTAGCGTGCCTCTTCGATTTGCCCGAGATGCCCATGGGCGGCGATCCAATAGACGAACGCGTTGGTCGCCAGGGGTCCGCGGCGCGCCTCATTGCGGATATAAGCGTCAACCGAATCTTGGTAGCGCCCGGCGAGGTACAACGCCCGTCCCAGCATAACCAGGTAAGGTCCATCGACATATTGCGGATCCAGGCGCAACGCGGTTTGGATCGCATCGACAGCCGCATCACCGGCGCCCGCGAACATAAGGCAACGGCCATAGGCCGCCTGGCTGTCGGCGTCACCGGGCTGTAATTCGATGGCGCGCCGGGTAGCGGCGATGGCATCGTCATGTCTTCCGAGCGCCGAATAGGCGGAGCCAAGCGCGGAGAATGACCCCGCGAACCCGTCGTCGAGTTCGACCGCCCGCTCGGCTAGCTCCAGGGCGATGCGCAAATCGGCCTTGGCATCATCGCTATGCCCAAATTGAACCACCAAAGAGTGGGTGAAAGATTTTCCGGCGTAGCCGCCGGCGAAATCCGGTTCCATGCCAACGACGCGGCTATAGGCGTTTTGCGCGGTCAGAATGTTGATCCGCGTAGGCGGCCACGGCGCTGCGCGTGAGCGAACGAAGAGATCATAAGCCTCAAGATTTTGCGTCGGCACGTGCGCCAGCCGCTCGCGCTCGCCCGGTTTCAAGGCAACTCTAAGCGCTTCGGCCACCTGCCGGGCCACCTCGTCCTGAACGGCGAAAATATCTTCCAGATTTCGGTCGTAACGCTCGGCCCATATGTGGTGATCGGTGGCCGTTTCGATGAGCTGGGCGGTAATCCTCAACCGCTCGCCGGATTTACGCACGCTGCCTTCGAGGACGTAGCGCACGCCAAGCTCAGCGCCGACCTGTTTGAGGGTCACCGATTTACCCTTATAGGTGAAGCTCGAATGGCGGGCGATCACGAACACGCCGGAAATCTTCGACAATTCGGTGATGATGTCTTCGGTGATCCCGTCCGAGAAATATTCTTGGGCGGCATCATCGGACATGTTGTCGAAGGGCAGAACCGCGATGGAAGGCTTGTCGGGGATCGGTTGTTCCTCGGGCTGGGTGCGCGCCGCGCCATCACCGGGCCTGATCGCATAGACCCTTACCGGTGAGGAAACGTTTTAGACGTCCTGCTCGCCCATATCCTGGTATGGCGCATCGATCCGATTGCGCACCTGATTGTACACATCGCCGGAAATACAAATGCCGCCGGGTTCGGCCAAGCCCTCCAGGCGTGCCGCAACGTTAATGCCTTCGCCGTGGATGTCCTCACCATCGTCTATGATGTCGCCGAGATTGACGCCGATGCGGAAATCGAGGGCGCTGGACGCCAATCCCGCTTGTATGGCGATTGCGCAATTGACGGCCTCGTGGACGGTCGGAAATTCGGCAAGAAATCCATCGCCGGTCAATTTGACGATACGGCCCGAACTATTGGCGACGGCGGGATGGATGATGCCGTCGCGCGCCGCCTGCCAGGCCGCAACCGTGCCTTCGGCATCTTCTTCCATAAGGCGCGTATAGCCGACCACATCGGCGGCAAGTACGGCGGCAAGGCGTTGCTGAGTGGATTGGTCCGCCATTTTGCCTCCCAACGGACGGGGTTCCTCGCGGCTATATTAGTGCAAGTTGAGGCGTTGGCAATCGTTCAACCCAATCTTGGCGGTATCCTTGGAAACGTAACTCAGCCTCTTCCCACTGCGTTGGCCGCGGCGCGCGACTGGATTTGGGATTTCGCCTTCCAGCTATTCCCATCTATAACCCATTTCGGAGATAACGGAGGATACCCATGGAAACCCCGGAAAAGCCGCCGGACCTGTTTGAGAGCCTCGCCGAATGGCTGCTCGATCAGGGCTTGCATGACACCAGCCTGGAAGATCTGGTCTCGGGGTTGGGGCGCCGGCTGATTGCCGGCGGGGTGGCGCTCAATCGGATCAGCGCCGGCTCGATGATCCTGCACCCGATCCATCCGGGCCTCGGAATTACCTGGGAAGCCGAAGACGGCAACGTCAACCGGTCGCGCATGCCCTTTCACGTGCTGGCAACCGAGGAATTCAAAAACTCGCCCTTTCATTATCTGTTCACCGAAAATATTGCGTTCATGCGGTTCCGCCTGGAAGAGGACGAGGTTGAGCCGGAATTTCCAATATTCCGCTCCCTGCGCGCGGCGGGGGTTACCGACTATCTGGTCATGCGCCACTCTTATGAGCGCACCGAAAAGAAACTGTGGACCGATATGGACGCCGGCGCCGAGGGCGTATCGACCGCCTTTGCGACGCGCCGCATCGGTGGATTTTCAGATTTCGAGATCGCCGGCTTGCGCAAAATCACCCGCCATTTTTCCCTCGCCTACAAGCAGCAGGAAGCCCGCGAGCTGGCGGAAACCTTGCTTGGCACCTATCTCGGCGCCTATTCCGGCGATCGGGTTATGGATGGTTTGATCCGGCGCGGCGACGGCACCGACATAGATTGCGTGCTTTGGTTTTGTGATCTGAGGGGCTCAACGGCGCTCGCCGACACCATGCCGCGCGAGGATTTCCTCGCCATGCTGAACGAATATTTCGATCACACGGCAGGCGCCGTGCTGGCCCATGGCGGCGAGGTTTTGCGCTTTATCGGCGATGCGGTGATTGCCATTTTCCCGTTCGAAGACGGCGCCCGGACGCCAACGGACATGGCCCGCGCCGCCGTTGCCACGGCGCGCGAAGCCATCATGCGCATCGATAGGCGCAACGCCAATTTGCCCGATGCGGACGCAGCCCCTATCCGGTTCGGCATATCGATGCATGTGGGCAGCGTCATGTACGGCAATATCGGCACCGACCGGCGGCTCGAATTCAGCGTCATCGGAGCGGCCGCCAACGAGGTGGTGCGTCTCGAAGGTCTTTGCAAAAAGCTCGATACCCAGGTGATCGCATCGGCGCGCTTTAATGAAATCTGCACCGAACCGATGGTGTCATTGGGCGCCCACCCGGTGGCTGGCGTCGAGGCTGGCCTGGAAGCCTTCATGCTCCTGGAATTCGCGCCCGAAAATATCGCCGACAACAAGATCGTGCCCCTGCCCCAGGGCTGAAACTACTCCGCCGCCTCGCTCTGGTCCGGCTTGTGGGATTGGGGCTTGTTGGCGATCAGAAGTTCCTGACCCCGGTCCCGTTCCTGTTCGGCCAGACGCTCCGCCTGGGTTTTTGCCGCGAGGTACGGGTTCGGCCAAACCTGGGGCGTATAGCCGTAATGGGCGGCGGCGCGCAAGGTGAAGTGCGGGTCGGCCAGATGCGGGCGGGCGAGCGCGCAAAGATCGGCGCGGCCCGCCGCCAAGATGGTATTGATCTGATCGGCGCTGGTGATATTGCCCGCCGCGATGACCGGCACTTGCGCTTCGAGGCGCACCTGCTCTGCCAACGGCACCTGGAACATACGGCCATAGATGGGATCGGCATCGGTCGTGGTCTGGCCGGCCGAAACATTGATGATATCGGCGCCGTGGGTTTGCAATTGGGCGGCGATCGATACCGCGTCGTCGCCGGTAATGCCACCATCTTCAACCCAATCGGTGGCCGAAATGCGCACCGAAATGGGTTTGTGCGCCGGCCAGGCGGCGCGCACCGCGTCCAGCACTTCGAGCGGAAAGCGCAGCCGGTTTTCCGGGCTGCCGCCATAGTCGTCGCTTCTGACATTGCTCAAGGGCGTAAGGAAACAGGACAACAGATAGCCGTGCGCCATGTGCACTTCGATCATATCGAAACCGGCTTCGTCGGAGCGCCGGGCCGCGGCGGCGAAGTCATCGATGACCTTATCCATGTCGGTGCGATCCATTTCCCTCGGCACCTGACCATCGGCCATGTAGGGGATCGGCGAGGCGGACATAATCTCCCAGCCGCCGGTTTCCAGCGCTTCATTGTCGCCTTCCCAGGCCAGTTTGGTGGAACCTTTGCGGCCCGCATGAGCGAGCTGTACGCACACCTTGGCGGCGCTTTGGCCGTGCATGAAATCGACAATGCGCTTCCAGCCGGCGACGTGGGCATCGTCGTAGATGCCGGCGCAGCCGTGACTGATGCGCGCTTCCGCCGAGACGTCGGTCATTTCCGTAAATACCAGCCCGGCGCCGCCGACGCCAAGGCCGCCGAGATGCACCAGGTGCCAGTCGTTCACCAGCCCGCTTGTCGCCATATATTGGCACATGGGCGATACCACGACCCGGTTCTGGACCAGCATTTCACCGATCCGGAAAGGCGTGAACATGGGCGGCGGCGGATTGTCCGCCGGCACATCCAGGCCTTGTTCCTCGCGCACGATATCGGCGAACCAGTGATCGATTTGGGCGCCGTAATTTTCGTCGCGCAGGCGCAGATTGTCATAGGTGATGCTTTTTGAGCGCGACAGAAAACTGAACGCATATTGGTCGGGCTTGAAGACGTTGTAGCGGCGCGCCGTTTCATACCAGCCGAGGCTGACCAGGGCGGTCCGCTGCAAGGCCGCTATTTCATCGCGCCGGGCCTCTTCATAGGCCGCCAATGCGGCGGGCACGCTATCGTTTTCGTTCAAGGCATCGGAAAGCGCAATGGCGCCTTCCATGGCGATCTTGGTGCCCGACCCGATGGAAAACTGCGCCGTGTGCGCGGCGTCGCCCATCAGCACCACATTATCGAAGGACCAGTTCTGGTTGGTGACCACGGGGAAGTTCCGCCAGTTGGTCTTGTTCGACAACAACGGATGGCCGTCCAGTTCCTCTTTAAACATATCGGCATAGTAGGCGACGGTTTCCGCTTCGCTCATCTTGTCGAAGCCGGCGTTTTTCCAGGTGTCCTCGTGGCATTCCAAAATCCAGGTTGAGCCCTGATCGCCGAACTGGTTGCGGCCCATGCGGTAGGCATGCAGGTAGTGCCAGCCATGCTCGTTTTCGCGAAATATGAAGGTGAAGGCGTCGAACACAAGTGTGGTGCCGAGCCAGGCAAACTTGGTCTGGCGGTAATCGATGTTGGGCTGGAATTGATCCTTATAGGTTTCGCGCACCGATGAGTTGACGCCGTCCGAGCCGAGCATCAAATCAGCATCGCGGAGCGCCTCGAAATCGGTGATGTCGGCCTCGAAATGAATGACGACGCCCAGATCGAGGGCGCGTGTTTGCAAGATGTTTAAAAGCTCGATGCGCGAGATGCCGCAAAATCCGTGCCCGCCGGAGCGGATGACCGCGTCCCGGTAGCGCACCTCGATCTCGTCCCAATAGCCGAACGCACCGGTGATCGCCTCATAGGTCGCCGGGTCCTGGCCCATGAAATTGCCCAGGGTCTCGTCGGAAAAAACAACGGCAAAGCCAAAGGTATCGTCTGCCCGGTTGCGCTCAAAGACGGTGATGTCGTGGCCCGGGTCCGCCAGCTTCATCAGAATTGAGAAATAAAGTCCGCCGGGCCCGCCGCCGACGACATTAATTTTTAAGGGCCGCGTCACCTGCGCCTCCATATTGGTCTGAACCGGCAAGACATCACCGTTGGCCCAATATAGCGTAAGAGTTAGAAGCGTTCCAGACGGCAGGCAAAGGAAATTTAGTTCAAGTGCAGCGTGCCGTCCGGGCGGAAAGCCTTGAAGGCGAAGGCGAAGGTAACATCGTACGGCACGTCCACCAGCTTACCGGCATCGGGCTTTTGCACGATGATATTGCCCACATCGCGGCCCTTGGAAATGTCGCGGTTGTCGTGCAGGGAATTCTGGCCCGGCGTCCAGGTGAAGACCATGCCGCCGGCTTTCAAGGATTTCCTGGCGCGCACCAGTTTCACCGGCCAGGCGTTTTCGCCGATGACCACCACCCGGTCCATGGACCGCAATCCCTTGGGCAGCTTGTAGCGGGCAAACACGCCGGGCTCGCCGTTTTCCATATTCTCGTAAGGGGAGCCGCCATAGGGCCGCGCCTTGGGATCGTTGGGCACCAGCAATTTGCCGTTTGGCGCCCGGGCGATGAACTTGGCCAAACTTTCGAGGCGCGCCGGCACCAGCTTCATCTGCTGGCCGGTGAGCGCGCCGATCAACGCCTCGCCCAGGAACTGCTGCCACCAGCTTTCCGTTTCCTTGTCATACATGACCATGTCGAAATGGCGGATGCGCCCGGTATTGCCGAAATTCAAAATGCGCCCGCCGAGGCGCCGGTCAAACACCACGCCGGAATTGCACAACGGGCAATAGGACACCAGCACCGGAATGCCGCCGATGGTTTCGTTGACGATCTCGTGCCAAAGCAAGATGCGCAAAGGGTAGGCGCGGGCATCGCCATTGATGATGACGCTGATCACCGGCTCCATCGGGCCCAGCTCTTTATCATCGGCGGCCTGGATATATTTGGGATCGGTAATCGGCGGTATCTGGTCGCGGCGCGGCCCGTCGGTGACAATCTCCGAAAACGGGATCGCGGTTTTCTTGAAATCGGTTTTCGGGAACTCGGTCAGCCAGGCGGGATCGGGCCGCCCTTGCGCGGCGGCCAAGGCCGGAACCGCGAGGGCGATTAAAACGGCGATTGCGAATATCTTATTCATCATGGCGGCACTATGATCGACAGGTGATCGGAATTGCAAATCACCGACGCTCAAATGTTGGTGAGGCGCGCGGCGGAAGCCGCCGGCGCGCCGATATTTGCGATTTTGAACGCATATGCTACATTTCTCAGAAGATAGCGCGCCACGAGACCAGGCGAGCCAAGGGAGCGTACCGAAACCGTGTTAAAACGCAGCATTACAATCGCCCTGTTTGTCGGCCTTATGGCATGGGCGGGCACCGCCGCCGCGACCACGCCAGACGGCGCGTCGAAATTCATTGGCGATCTGTCCTCGCGCGCTTCGAGCACTTTGAATTCAAGCGGGCTGAGCCTCAACCAAAAGGAAGCCGCGGTCCGCCAGCTGTTATCGGAAAGTTTTGATCTGAAGCTGATTGGCCGCTTTGTGCTCGGACGCGCCTGGAAAAAAACTTCCAAGGAACAGCGCGTCCAGTATCAGGAGCTGTTTGAACAATTCGTCTTGCGCAGCTATTCCCGGCGGCTCGGCGGCTACACGGGGCAGAAGTTCAACGTCACCAACGCCAAGAACTTCGGCAAGAAAGATGTTCTGGTCACCACCAAAATCTCGCGCCCGAGCGGTCCGCCCGTCGAAGCCCGCTGGCGCGTCCGCCTGCGCAAGAAAGGGCACAAGATTATCGACGTGATGGTGGCCGGGGTCTCCATGGTGCAGACGCAGAAATCGGAGTTTCGCTCGGTCGTCAAACGCCAAGGGGTGTCCGGCCTGATCGAGACGCTGCGCCTGCAGGTTTCCAAATTCTCGGCGCAGAAATGATGGGTTACGTTAACCCAATTGAAACGGGACTGTTCTATATGCGGGAGTTGAGGGGATGCGTATTTTGCAGAATTCAAATATGAGATTTTCGCTTCGCGGATGGGCGTTTATTGCCGCCGTGGCAGCACCGGCCATTCTGTTCGCGCCCAGCGCCTCGGGCGCCGGCTTCGACGAAGGCTGGCGTGCCTATCAGCAAGGCAATTTCGCCATCGCCTTGCGCGAATGGTCGGCGCTGGCCGAGACCGGCAACAGCCGCGCCCAGTTCAACCTCGGCGTCATGTACGACGAAGGTAGGGGTGTCCAGGAAAGCCGCGACATGGCCATCGGCTGGTGGCAAAAAGCGGCCAAGGGCGGTCACAAGCAGGCGCTGCACAATTTAGGACTGGCGAATTTGTTCGGGCGCGGCGTGGCCAAGGATTTCGATAAGGCCATCGGCTTTTTCAAACGGGCATCGAGCCGGGGCCTGGCGCGCTCGCAATATAATCTCGGCAAGATGTATTCGGTTGGCTTTGGCGTCGAGCAGGATCAATCGGAAGCCTTCAAATGGATCATGATGGCGGCCAAATCGGGCGTCCATCAGGCCCAGTACAATATCGGCAAAATGTACCGCGATGGCGTCGGCACCGACGCCGACAGCCGCGCTGCGGCACGCTGGTTCCTGGCGGCGGCTAACCAGGGCTACGCCAAGGCGCAGAACCATATCGGCGTTCGTCTGGCGCGCGGCGACGGCATCCAGCGCAACGATGTTGAAGCTTTGAAATGGTTGATCCTGGCGGAAAAAAGCGGCCACGAACTGGCGTCTCAGAACCGCCGCGATCTGGCTTTGAAGCTGACCATCAAGCAGCGCGCCGAAGCCAAGACCCTGGCCGCGGGTTTCGCCCCCGCCAAATAGGCCGAATTAGCTGGCGAAAAAGCTTTCCAGATACCAGTCCATATCGTCCTCGCCGAGGGGGAAGCTGCCATCGTGGCGGGCGCGCAACACCTGCTTCGGCGACAGCTTGCCGATCTGTAACTGGATTTTTTCGGCGAAACGCATGCTCAGCCCGGACTTCCAGGCGAGCGCCGTGATCGCCTTGGAAGAGCCGGTGTTCAGCATTTTCGATACCGTGTCGTGGGGCAGCCCCGACAATTCCATCAGTCCGTAGCGAAAATAGGATATTTCATCGCCGGCCAGAGCTTCCGCCAATCGGTCCTCGTTCAGCGATCCCTCGGCCATGTCTTGCTTGGCGCGGGCCAAGGCCGGCACATAGGCTTCGGCCTCTTCCACCATGTCGCCGCGCTCGATGCGCTCGCGCACGGTTTTGCGCAATCCCTCGACCAGATCCTTGCGCGCCGAATTGCGCTCAATCAGCGCCTCCATGAGAGCGGCGTTAACGAAAGAGGCGATGCGCCGGATGGTGCGCACCGGCAATTCGTCCCGGAACACCATGGGCCGGTGCCAGCCGGGATTGTCTTCGGCGCGCTCGGCGATGATATCCATGGACTTATCGCCGATGTTGGCGCTGTCGTTTTCGAGAACCTCCTGAATGGCGTCCGCGTCATCTTTTTTGACAATGGCGTCGACGACGGTTGCGGGTAAATTCGGGCGGCGCGCGATGGCCGCCATCTGCAGCCCGGCGCCGCGCGCCACGATCTGCTTCAAATCCATCTCGTTCAGGAGCGGGGAATATTCGAGCACCGGCACCGCCACGATATCTTCCAGATCCTCGGCCAGCCGTTGGATGATCTCGGCCGGTACGTTGCCGGCATGCTTCAGCTCTTCGGAAATGATGGCGCGCACCCTCGGCAATTCGTCCTGGGCCAAAACCTCCAGAACCTCGATCGCCATCTCGACCAGGGTTTTGTTTTCCCCCGGCCCCAGCCCCGGCACCATGCGCCCGATTTTGCGGGCCAGCTCGCAGCGCACCTCTTCGGAAGGATCACCGGCCAGAATGACGTCCGCCTGCAACGGCGTGCCGACATTTTCGGCCACCTGAATGCGCACATCCTCGTCGTCGGCGGCGGCCAGATAATACAGGATTTCCGGCTCCATCTCCTCGTGCGCGGCCAGCTTGACGCGCTGCGTGGCGGAGCCCTTGCCGGCAATTTCCCGCGCCTTCTCGTAGGCCGGTTTTTTGCCGATCCCCGGTTTTTTGCGCTTTTTCTTATCGCGCTTTCCGAATACCCAATTTAACATCGCCGTTTTCGCCGCCCCTGGTTGCGCGCCTGTTCATTATTATTCGCCTCATTGATACAGTAAACCTATTAACATATTGCGGCCATTTCAAATCCCGGATATCGTTTACCGCCAACCAAAAAACACACAGGGGAGAGTCCAATGACGTCACGTTATTTGTTGCTCGCCGGCACCGCCGGCATGGCCATCGCACTGGCCGCCCAGCCCGCCTTGGCGCAGAAATCCAAAGACCTGTTACGCTTCGGTTTTTACCAGCCGATCAGCATGGTCGATTCTATTTACGATCCGCGTCCCGAAGGCTCGGTGTTGCAGCGCAACGTTTACGATACTCTGATCACGTTCGATGCCGATAAAAAGACCTATCTTCCGCACCTCGCCCAATCGTGGAAGCGCATCGATGACAAAACCATCGAGTTTAAGTTACGCCAAGACATCAAGTTTCATAACGGCTCCGACATGGATGCTGACGACGTGGTCTATACCTTCAATTTCGCCACCAATCCAAAGAACAAATTCCGCTTCAAGGGATCGCGCTTCGGTTGGATCGCCAGCACCGAGAAGATCGATAAATATACGGTGAGGGTGCGCTCAAAGACGGTGTACGCGCCCTTCCTGTCACGTATGAGCAATACGCCGCCGGTTTATCCGTCGGATCTGCACAGCAAACTCGAAAAGGCGATCACCTTTGGCCACAACCCGGTCGGCACCGGCCCTTACCGGGTCATCAGCGTCGATAAGAATAAGGGTGTGGTGCTGGTCAAACACGATGGCTACAAACACGCAAATGAGGGCAAGCCAGCGGGCCAAATCGGCCGCATCCATGTGTTCCCGGTTCCGGACCGCCAAGTCCAGGTGGCCAAAATGCTGATTGGCGCCCAGGATATTATGTACAATGTCGACAAGGATCAGGCGAATTCGCTGGCTGCCAATCCAAATTTTCGAGTCAAGGTGCTTCCCTCGGTGGCCTTCAGCTACGTCACCTTTGATGCCGCGGGGCGGTCATCCAACAAGGTGTTCAAGGACAAACGCGTGCGCAAGGCGCTGATGCTGGCACTAGACCGGAAGAAGTTGCTACGCTTGGTCCATGACGATATCGCCGGCATGCCGCTGCAGCAGGCCATGTGCCATTCGTGGCACCAGGGCTGTTCCTCGACCACCAAGACAACCGGTTATGACCTAGCCGAAGCCAAGCGTCTTTTGGCCGAGGCCGGCCTAGCGAACGGCTTCGAAACCAGCATCCTGACCTGGGGGCCGTCAAGGCCAGTGGCCGAAGCGGTTGCCGGCGAGTTACGCAAGATCGGCGTCCGCGCCAAGGTCAATTCGCTGCCCATCGTCGGCTTCATCAAGGCGCGTGCCGCCAACAAGGCGGAGATAATGGTGACCCTCTGGGACAACGGGGTCGGCCAACCCGATGTGGACACCACAATGGGCTTTTTCTTTCTTAAAGGCTCGCGCAACTACACACATGATGACCGGCTGACCAACGCGGTCATGGCGGGCCGCATGGAACTGAACCTCAAAAAACGTGAAGCCATTTATGCCAAGGCGTTCGATCTTGCGAATACGGAACATTACTTCAAGCCATTGATTCCGCTGCCGGCCGTCATTGTTCACCACAAGGACGTGAAACTTCTCGGCGGGCATAAAAATCCCAAGGGGTTTGAGCTGAACCGGATCAGCTGGAACTAAGCTCCGGCGATGCGAATTTGACAGGCAGGCCGCCCGGGCAACGGGGCGGCCTGCTTTTCCATGGCGAAGGCATCAAGCGCCTTGACCGATCCGCGCTGAGCTTTAAGAAAGAAAGACAGCAAAACAAAGGGGAAGAAAAATGGCCGAACTGGTTCATCTCGAAATGCAAGGCGATATCGCCGTCATCACCATCGATAATCCGCCGGTCAATCCTATGAGCAGCGCCGTCTGTATCGGTCTGGCGGAGCGTTTTGCCGAGGTGTCGGCCGATGACGCCGTTGCCGGCATCGTGCTCACCGGCGCCGGGCGCGCCTTTGTCGCCGGCGCCGATATCCGCGAGTTCGGCAAGCCGCGCCCCAAGGGTGCGCCGGGCCTTCGCGACGTCGCCATGCAGATCGAAAATTGCGACAAGCCGGTGGTTGCCGCCATCAACGGCGCTTGCGCCGGCGGCGGGCTGGAGCTGGCCCTCGGCTGCCATTACCGGCTGGCCGCGCCAACAGCGCTGATCGGCCTGCCGGAAGTGAAATTGGGCCTGGTGCCGGGCGCCGGCGGAACCCAGCGCCTGCCCCGGGTGATCGGCCCGAAGGCGGCCCTCGATGTCATTGTCAAAGGCGATCTGTTGCCGGCGCCAAAAGCCGCCGAAATGGGGATCGTCGAGGACGTGATCGAGGATGATCTGGTCGCCGCCGCCGTTGCCTTCGCCGCCAAGGCTGCCGCCGAGGGCGCCGAATTACCGCGCGCCTCGAAGCGCACCGACAAAATCGGCGGCGCTGCGGGAGAGCCGAGCCTTTACGATGATTACCGGAAATCCATCGCGCGACGGGCGCGCGGCTTCGAAGCCCCCTACCACGCCATCGAGCTGATCGAAGCGGCCACCAAACTGGACTTCGATGCCGGCATGGAACGGGAAAAAGAGACCGCCGGCATTACGGTTGCGTCCACCCAGTCGGCGGCCCAGCGTTATTTGTTTTTTGCCGAGCGCGAGGCCTTAAAAATCCCCGACGTGCCTCGCGAAACAGAGGCGCGCGACATCAAATCGGCGGCCATAATCGGGTCCGGCACCATGGGCGGCGGCATTGCCATGTGCTTCGCCAATGCCGGCATCCCGGTCACCGTGATCGATTTGGAACGCGATAATCTGGACAAGGGATTGGCGCGGGTCGAGGGCAATTATCAGGTATCGGCCAAGCGCGGCTCCATGGCGGAGGCTGATATCGCCGTGCGCATGGGGCTGATCACCGGCTCCACCGATATCTCGGACGCCGGCGGCGCCGATATCGTGATCGAGGCGGTGTTCGAAGATATCGAGCTGAAGAAAACCATCTTCGCCCAGTTGGACGAGATTATGGGCGACGGCGCGATCCTCGCCACCAACACGTCGGCGCTCGATATTGATGCCATCGCGGCAGCGACGAAGCGCCCCGAAGCGGTCATCGGCACCCATTTTTTCAGCCCCGCCAACGTCATGCGCTTGTTAGAAAACGTGCGCGCCGCCAAGACCGGCAACGAGGCCATTGCCACCGCCATGAAATTGGGGCGCACCCTCGGCAAGCAGCCGGTGCTGGCCGGTCTTTGCCCGGGCTTTATCGGCAACCGCATTTTGCGCGTCTATTTCGGCCAGACCGACAAGCTGATGTACGACGGCGCCTACCCCGATCAGATCGACAAGGCGATCTTTGATTTCGGCTTTGCCATGGGACCGTTCGGCGTGCGCGACATGGCTGGCCTCGATATCGGCTATCAGGCGCGCAAAGCGCATGGCGGCTCCAACGAGCGCCGTTATCTGTTGTCCGACCGCCTGTGCGATGCGGGGCGCCGGGGCATGAAGACCGGCGCCGGCTTTTACCGTTACGAAGAGGGCAGCCGGACGCCGATCACTGATCCGGAAGTCAACGCCATGATCGATGAATTGTCCGCCGAGTTCAGCATCGAAAGGCGCGCCATTTCGGATGAAGAGATTGTCGAGCGGATCATATTTCCGATGATCAACGAGGCCGCCAACATTGTTGATGAGGGTATTGCGCTGCGCGCCTCGGACGTGGATGTAACCTACGTACATGGCTATGGCTTTCCGCGCTACCGGGGCGGGCTGATGTTTTACGCCGACACGGTCGGCCTGGATAAAGTCCTGGAAACCATGCAGCGCTTCGAGGCCGAAGACGGCGATGGGCTGGCACCGGCCGCCTTGCTGGAGCGACTGGCCAAGGAAGGCGGCAGCTTTACCGGGCAATAGAAGGCAAGTTCGCCCCAATCGGCTTATTGCAGTGAGTTGTTGTGAAAATCAATGATCCGCGATATCGTTTGTGCAAGAAAAATTATCGAACCAATCGTAACCAAGGAGGATGCAATGAATACCAAACATCTCTTGCTCGCTGGGGCGGGCGTTCTAACCGCTTTCGCGTTGGCAGCGCCGGCGATGGCGCAGAAATCCAAGGACACCTTACGGGTCGGCTTCTATCAGCCGGTGCGTCTGATCGATTCCTATTTCCAGCCGGGACCGGAAAATTCCCTGGTTACGCGCATGGTCTTCGATTTCTTGATCACCTATGATCCGACCAACCGCAAATATTTGCCGGGAATCGCAGAATCCTGGAAACGGATCGATGCGAAAACCATGGAATTCAAGCTGAATATGGGCCTCAAATGGTCCGACGGCACGCCGGTGACCATGGACGATGTGGAATACACCTACAAATTCGCCATGGACCCGAAGGTGAAATACCGGTTCAAGGCAACGCGCATCAACTGGATCAAGAACTTCCAGCGCGTTGACGATCAAACATTCCGCATCAACGCAACCGTACCCATGGCGGTGATGCTGGCCAAGATGACAAACTTCCCGTCGATCTATCCCAAGCACATCCACGGTAAACTGGCCAAAAAGAATGCGTTCGGTCAGAAAGCGATTGGATCAGGGCCTTTCAAGGTGGCCGCGTTTGAACCGGGCAAGAGCGTCACCCTGGTCAAAAACAGCAGCTACAAGCACATCGCGTTCGGCAAGCCCGAAGCGCAGCTTAACCGCGTACAGATTTTCCCGCGTCCCGACGAGCAATCTCAAGTCGCTAGCCTGCTCACCGGCCAGCAGGATCTGATGTACAACATGGATAAGGATACGGCGCTAGAACTTGCCAACCATCCCGACATTCGGGTGAACGTGCAGGATTCGGTCTCCTTCTCCTACATGATGTTCGACGTGAAAGGCCGCTCCGGCTTCAAGCATTTCGCCAATCCGAAAGTGCGCCGGGCGCTCATGCACGCCGTCAACCGCAAGGAACTGCGCAGCCTAGTGCATCCGGCGATAAAACGGGAATTGGGCACTGTCTGCCATCCGTGGGTGCAGAACTGCAACTGGACGGTGGAGCCGCCGAAATATGATCCGGCGCTGGCCAAACGCATGCTGGCCGAGGCCGGCCTCGGCGACGGTTTTGAGATTCCGATCCTGACCTGGGGCGAAGCCCGCTCGACCGCCGAAGCGGTGGCCGGTCAATTGCGTAAAGTCGGTATCAAGGCGTCGGTCAAGGCGCTCTCCTTCGGCTCCTTCATCAGAGCAAGGCGCAAGGGCGAGCCGCTTTTGGTTACCTTGTGGGACAACTCGGTCGGCCAGCCCGACATCGACAACACGGCGTCTTATTTCTATCTGCCGTCGTCGCGCAACTACAACAAGGACCCCGAACTGCAAGGCCTGGCTACCAAGGGCCGGGGGATCATCGATCCCAAGGCGCGGGCCGAAGTTTACAAGCAGCTTTTCGACGAAAGCACCAAGCGCAGCTATTTGATGCCGCTGATCCCGCTGCCGGCGATCGTTGCGCATCATAAAGACGTGAAACTGCTTGGCGGTCACAAGAACCCCAAGGGCTTCGAGTTTAACCGCGTCGCCTGGAACTGATCTTTAAGTTCAGATACCCGAAATTCAGGGCCGCTCCCCAAGGGGGCGGCCCTTTTTCTTATGCTGGTGAAAAAACATTTCCACACGAATTGATTTTTATGGTAATAATACCATATTAAAAAATGGGAATAATGTAGGTGAAAGATTTAGACTGGATAGGGTCGAGCAAAAGAGACCTGAAAGCATTTCCAGATGATGTGCAAGACGATATCGGCTACGCCTTACATCTTGCCCAAGTAGGTGAAAAATCACCCGCCGCAAAACCTCTAAAGGGTTTGGGAAGCGGCGTTATGGAAATTGTCGACAGGTACAACAAAGATACCTACCGGGCCGTGTACACTGTACAATTTGATGAAGCTGTCTATGTCTTACACGCCTTCCAGAAGAAATCCGCGTCTGGAATTAAAACGCCAAAACCCGATGTCGATTTGATTAAAAAGCGTCTTAGGGCGGCACTGCGAACACACAAGGCAAGAATGGAAGTGAAAGACCATGGTTGAGGACACCGAAGTCACCAAAGGAAGCGGGAACGTCTTCAAGGATTTGGACTTTCCCAATCCCGAAGAACATCAAATGAAGGCAGAACTAGTCCGCCGCCTTGGTGCCATCATGCAAGACAGGGGCTATACGCAAATTCGGACCTCTAAAATAATCGGGCTGGGACAAGCCGATCTGTCTAAACTTTTGCGAGGCCGTGTTCGCGGCTATTCCATGGACCGATTGTTTGGGTTTCTCATGGCCTTGGACAACGATATCGAAATTGTCATCAAAGAACGGCCAAAACACAGAAAAAAAAGCCGTATGGTTATCATTGCCGCGTAATTTAATAATTTTGCGCTAGCAGATACTCAAACCGGCCTTGGTCCCTGGATGGTGGTGCGGTGCATATGACGGGTGTATTTGCCGTCATAGACCGTGGCGTGGTGCATGGTCGAGCGATTGTCCCAGCATAACAGATCATGGGGCCGCCAGACATGGCGGTACAGGAACCGTTCCTCCTGGGTATGGGCGAACAGCATTTGCAGCAATGCATCGCTTTCACCCTTGTCCATGCCGTCCACCCGATGGGTAAAGCCGGGATTGACGAACAACGCCTTGCGGCCGGTATCTTCGTGGGTGCGCACAATGGGATGCAGCACATCTTCCAGGCTCGCCAACTGCTCCGGAGTCAGATCGGGGCGGATTGCGGCGTCGCTTTCGTTGGCTTTGTAGTTGATCGTGTAGGAGTGATAGGCGCGCTTTCCATCGATCTTTTGTTTCACGTCCTCGGGCAAGGCATCATAAGCGGCAGCCATGTCGGCGAAGAAAGTATCGCCGCCCGCGGCCGGAATATCGACCGCATAGAGCATGGTGCCCAGCGCCGGCTCCGCATTGTAGGAAATATCCGAATGCCAATAGCGGCCTGCATCTTCGAAGCCGATGGCGTTGCCGTCCGCGTCCAGCCGGTTGGACAGTTCCAGCACTTCCGGTTGGCCGGGTATCTGAAACTGGGTCAGCACGTGGATCATCAGCTCGCCAAAACGCCTGGAAAACGCCGCCTGGGCCTCCGGCGCCAATTCCTGGCCGCGGAAAACCACCACCGATTTGCCGAAATACAAATCGCGAACCTCGGCAAATTCCTGCGGCGCCAGCTCGGCGGAAAGATCAAGGCCGGTCACTTCGGCGCCGAAACCTTCGGTCAGCGGATGCACTTCATAAGCCATACCGGTTCCCTCAAATATCCAGCTTCAACAACTGGGCCGCGTTGCCGCCCTGGATCGCCGCATGCGCCGCCTCGTCCAGCCCCGGCACCCGGCCGAGCAATCCCAACGGATCGTCGTCGCCCATATCGTAGGGGTAATCGGTGCCCAGAAGGATATGATCGGACCCAAATTTCTTGATCAGATATTCAAGCTGATCGGGCTCGAACACCATGGTGTCGAAGTAGAACCGCTTCAGATACTCGCCCGGCGGCAGCGCCAAGCCATCACGCACATCGGCGCGCGCGTGATAAGCGTGATCCATGCGCCCCGCATAGGACGGCAGAAATCCGCCGCCGTGGGCGACGCAGATTTTCAGACCCGGATGGCGGTCCATGACACCGTCGAATATGAGATGGCTGAGCGCCATGGTCGCTTCCATCGGATGGCCGATGATATTGAGGAAATAATGCTCGGTCAGGCGATCCGTATGAGAATAGCCGGCGGTGTGGATGAAGATCAGGATGCCGAGCTCCTCGGCCTTGGCGAAAAACGGCTCCAGGCGCGGCGCAGACAGCTCATCATCGCCAACGCGGCTGTGAATTTCCACGCCCCGGAGGCCGAGCTCGTGCACGCAACGCTCCAACTCGGCGACCGCCATTTCGGTGTTCTGCAAGGGCACCGATCCCAGCCCGACGAACCGGTCCGGATGCTCGGCAACGGCGCCGGCGATGGAATTGTTGATCATCTGGGCGGCGGCGCGCCCCGGTTCGGGCTCGGCCCAGTAATAAAACTGATAGGGCGAGACCGATATGGCCTGAATATCAACGCCCATGCGGTCCATGTCGGCCAGCCGCTCGTCCAGAGATTCCATTTTCGGGCGGATGAATTCGAGCTGCTTTTTGTTGACCTCCTTGGTCAGATCACTGCCGAACGACAGGGCCGCGAAGCCGACGCGTTTGGCCTCTTCCTTCATCATTTCGGACGCTTCGTCGCATTCCCGGTGACAATGGATATCGACGGTCAGCGACTTAGCCCCGCGCTTGACCATGGTTGTAGCATCACTGTCCGATGCGGGCGCCCGGTGGGCGCATTTGAAATACATTGGTGATCCCTCGTCATAATTTCTGGCTTGAGTTATGACAGGTTCACCGGCTCAGGTCATGGCATTAGCGCGCTCAAACCCGCCAATTTTTTCCGGAGCGTTTCGCGGCCGCCGCGATGATCATCTCGGCCACGTGGGAGGCACCGCCGGCGGCCACCGCGTTGGGAGCATAGCCGCCCTCCAGCACCGATACCACGCGGCCATCGGCGGTTCTCCGGGCGAAGTCCAGGATCACCCGCGTAAGGCGGCCAAAATCGTTGGAGCCGAGGGCCAGATCGCCGATAGGATCAGCCAAATGCGCATCGAAACCGGCGGATAGGAATATAAAGTCCGGCTCGAACGCCTTCATCGGCGGCAAGATGCGATCCCGCAGCGCGCCGAGAAAAGCATCGCCCGAAAAACGGCGGGCGACCGGAATATTAATCACGTTGCCCTGCCTCGAGATACCCGTCGGTCCCGATTTTGGGAAAATGTTGCCCTGGTGGATGGAGGCGAAAAATATGCCCCGGTCCTGTTCCAAAAGCGCCTGGGTGCCGTTGCCGTGATGGACGTCGAAATCGATCACCGCCACTTTGCAGGGCCCATAGGTTTTCTGCAAATGGCGCACCCCGACGGCGACGTTGTTGAAAAAGCAGAACCCCGAGGTCTGCGCTTTTTTGGCATGATGACCGGGCGGTCTGACGGCGCAAAAGGCATTGCCCGCCTGGCCAACCGCAACCGCATCAACGGCGGCGCAAACGGCGCCCGGCGCGCGCCAGATGGCGTCTTCAGACTGGGCCGAAATGACGGTGCCGGATGGCTCGAACTCGGCGCGCCCCGCCGCCAGTATTTTCGCTAAGACCTTTTCGATGTAATACTGCTCATGAACCAACCCTATCTGACTGGGCAAGGCGCGGGGCGCCAGTTCCCATTGCAAATCGCAGAATTCCGGATCTTGCATGCGCGCCATCAGCGCTTGCAGACGCACCGCCGATTCGGGATGCGTCGGGCCGGCCCTTAAGACATTGCAGGCATTGATGCTTCAAGCTGTTATGAATTTCCAAATATCCGGCGGTGCAGATTTTGAGGAATTCCTTTTCGTTTTGGTCATCGATTTTGCGGCTGACAATCGGCGCGCCGGTGGCCGGCGGCGCACCAAAGCCGAGGCTTGTCAGCATACGCACCGTGGCCGGATGGACCGCATGGCTCATGATCGTGCCGATATCGAGGTCCGCATCCACGATCAGATCCTTGAACAACTTGGTTACCGTCATCATGGCGATCCCCTGATGGCGGACATCGTGGTGGACGACGATCGAATCCAATTTGCACGCCTGATGCCGGTTCAATTTGTTGCGGCTTATAACGGCGGTCGCCGTCGCACACAACTTGCCGCAGGCATAAAGCCCGATCAGCCGGATTTCGCGCTCCGCATCATTGCCACGGGCGCCATCCAGGACCGTCTGGATGGGGCCAATTTCATCGGAGCGGGCATGGCGGATGATAAAAGAGGAGTAGGCTTCGCGGGTAACGGAGGCAAAATACAGCCCTTGCATTTCTTCCGGTTGATCGAATTCCGATTGGGTCTCAAACGGTCCCATATGTTTTGCCCCCAAAACGCCGCGATATGAAAAAATAACCTTATGCGAGACCCTATATATTGGTGGGACACTGCCGCTAATCAAGGGTTCCGGCGCCCGATTTCGCCGAACCCCAAGTTGCGCAAATACCCATTGCATTCCGAGCCGCGTTGGCTTTAGGTTCCTGGGCGGCCCCGATGCGTTCGCCGGCGCTGGTATCGATCGTTAACCTGATAATGGAGAGCCACCCATGAGCCTCAGCAAAAAATCCGCGGCATTTTTGATTTTGGCTTTTGCTGTTGCGGGCTGTTCCCTGGGCCTTCCCTACAATCAGGCCAAGCTTACCTTGCCTGAACTTGGCGCCGGCAAAAGCCGGGTGTTCATCTACCGGGCCGCCAACCCCCTGGCGATCGCTTTTCCGAGGGTAGTCATATTAGACTCCAAGCCGTTCGGTGACATTTTCACCGGCACAACCACCTACAGCGACCTGGCGCCGGGCGGCCACGATTTTTCCATCGCCGGGCAGAAAAGCAAATTGACCCTGCAATTGCGGGCCGGCGACGTGACTTACCTGCGGGTCTTCTTGGACGTGAACAATGAGGGGATCGGCGATACCATCATTAAAGTGACACCCAAGCAAACGGCCGAACAAGACATGCATTACACCAACATGATCGAGCCCAAGATCCGTGATCTGATTAAACAGTAGCTGCGGACGGCGGCGCCAGAAGCGCTGGGTCATGAACGCATAACTGGCTGGGGCGCAGGGATTCGAACCCCGATTTTCCGGGTCAGAGCCGGACGTAATGACCATTATACGACGCCCCAATAGCGCCGGCGGTTAAGCATCCCGCCAAATTTTGCCGTCGGTGTTTACCATGCCAACCCGCCGAATTGAAAGCGTTTAGATGCGCACCTTGGCCCTTTTCCGGGTTTTGCGCACCCCCGAAGCCGCGCCTGCCTGGCGGCGAAGCGATTTTCAAAAATAATTGCGTATTATTTGCATTTGCTACTTTAAATCCGAAACACGGGCTCCCATTTGCCTGATTAGAGAGTGAGTTCGGCGTCATCAAAATTATAATACCCGCGAAAAAAATGCGGCTTGATGGCGGCGATGTGTTTGGACAGACACGTGAACCGAGGACGCAATAATGGACACACAAACGCCCGTAATGGGTCAAGTGGACGATGGACCTCTGACCGAAGCCGAGATCGGTCTGGTTCAAGATACCTTCTCAATGGTGGAGCCAATCGCCGATGATGCGGCGGCCATGTTCTATGGCCGGCTGTTTGAAATCGATCCCGATTTGCGCCGCCTCTTTAAGGACGATCTTGCCGCCCAGCGCAAAGCTCTGATGGCGACATTGAAAATTGTCGTGAATGGGCTGAATAATCTGCCCGCCATTGTTCCGGCGGTGAAGCAGTTGGGCGCCCGCCACGCCGGATACGGCGTCCAAACAAAAGATTACGACAGCGTCGGCGCCGCGCTTTTATGGACCCTCGAAGAAGGTCTTGGCGAGGCGTTCACCGATGAAGTCAAGGCGGCCTGGGCCACGGTTTACGGATTGCTTGCCGAGACCATGATCGAAGCCGCCCAAAACGCCCCGCAAGCCACACCCGAAATCGAACCTGAAACCGAAATCGAACCTGAACAAATTTATGCTGAGGAGAGTAATATGCTTGATCAACAATTGAAGACCGATACCACCGAAACCGTCTCCGACACCGACGGGCTTATCGCAACATTGCATGCCATTGGCGCATCGCAGGCGATGATCGAATTCAATATGGACGGAACCATCATCACCGCCAACGAAAACTTCCTGGCGGCCATGGGCTATCAGCTGTCCGAAATCGAAGGCCAGCACCACAGCCTGTTCGTCGAACCTGCGTACAAGGAATCCCGCGAATACGTGGCGTTCTGGGACGAACTGCGGCAAGGCAATTTCCAGTCCGGCGAGTTCAAACGGGTTGACAAACACGGCAACGAGCTTTGGCTCCAAGCGTCCTACAATCCCGTCGTCGGCACCGACGGCAAGCCCTACAAGGTCGTCAAAAACGCTGTCGACATTACCGCGCAAAAAACCGAAAGCCTCAAGGCCGAGGCTGCCAGTGAGGGTCTCATGGCGACCTTGAATGGCATCGGCGCATCGCAGGCGATGATCGAATTCAATATGGACGGCACTATCATCACCGCCAACAAAAACTTCCTGGCGGCGATGGGCTATCAGCTGTCCGAAATTGAAGGCCAGCACCACAGCCTGTTCGTCGATCCAGCGTACAAGGAATCCGCCGAATACCTGGCGTTCTGGGACGACCTGCGCAAAGGCAATTTCCAGTCCGGCGAGTTCAAACGGGTTGACAAACACGGCAACGAGCTTTGGCTCCAGGCGGCTTATAACCCCGTTGTCGGGGCTGACGGAAATCCCTACAAGGTGGTCAAGAACGCTGTC
>CAUZTZ010000010.1:0-28009 GCA_963582805.1 Alphaproteobacteria bacterium | reverse complement strand
TTTCGGCGACGAGGGGGGGGGTACGCCGCTTCACCAAGCCGTGGATTTGGAATCTTTCGTCAACTTGCGTATCGGAACGAAACCGCCGTCACGACCGTGCAAATAATGTAAATCATTCGCACTTGCCCTTATGGGATCATTCCCTAGCGCATTAGTCAAGTATGTATTGTCCGCCGCCCGGGCCGCCTTCTTGAGATTTTCCGCGCGCGCCGTCATAGTCGGTTGCCATGCAATCCGATGCGCATTCGTTAACTCCGGGCCACCCTTTGCTGCGCCTCCTGATCGTCGGGCTCGGCGTTGTGGTGATGCCGCTGGACTCGTCGGTAAACGTGGCTTTTCCGTATATAACCGCCCATTTTGGGCTGCCCGTTTCCGATACCAAATTGATCGTCGTCAGTTTCATTGTCACCTCCATCAGCCTGCTGCTGATCGCCGGGCGCGGCGGCGATGTTTGGGGGCACCGGCGGGTGTTTCAAAGCGGGCTCCTGATCAGCGCAGGCGCGCTTGCATTGGTTGCCTGGAGCCCAAGTTTTACCACTCTGTTGGCCGCTCGGGTGTTGCAAGGGCTTGGCGGCGCCCTGCTTGTCGGCAGCGCCCCGGCGCTGGCCATAGGGCTTTACCCCGAGAGCCGGCGCGGCGCGGTGATCGGCGCCTACGGCTTGATGTTCGCCTTCGGCACCGCCACCGGGCCGATCATCGGCGGCGCCCTTGCCGATGCCTTCGATTGGCGGGCGGTGTTCTGGTACCGGGTGCCGATCGCGCTGGCCGCCCTTGCCCTCACGCCTTTTTTGCCGGCGCCGCCGCCGCGCGGCGAAACATCGGCCAATTTCGATTTCACCGGCGCCGTCTTCCTGGGCGCCGGTATCGCGGCTTTGTTTATCGCCCTCAATCTGGTTTGGGCCGGCGGCCTCATATGGGCCGGATTTGCGGTAATCGCCGGCCTCGGTATTGCCCTGTTCGTCCGCCGCCAGGCGCATATATCGCAACCGATCATCGATCTGGCCTATTTCCGCCGGCCCTGGTTTTCCGGCTTCACCGCCGCCAGCTTAGGCGTCAACATGGCCAGCTTTTCGGTCATGCTTCTGGCGCCATTTTACCTTAACCGCATTGCCGGCATGGGCGCCGGCGCGGCCGGGCTGATTCTGGCCAGCTATCCGGCCGGGCTGGCGGCGGCGGCCCTGACCACGGGCCGCGTTCTGGCGCGCATTGACCGTGCCGTTGCGGGCGCCGCCAGTGCCCGGGCGGCGCGATTGCTGGTCTTTGCGCCGCTGATCACCGGCGCCGGTTTGTGGCTGATCGGCGGCTGGAACGAGGCCACCGGCGCCGGCTTTATGCTCGCCGCCATGGCACTCACCGGCCTTGGCATCGGCATCTTTCAGGCAGCGTACTTCTTTATCGTCACCGGCGAGATTCCGGCTGCCAACCGGGGTGTCGCCGGCAGCCTCGCCGAGATGACCCGCTCGTCCGGCTACCTATTCGCAGCCACCCTGTTGTTCGAGCTGTTCCGCGCCACGTCCGGAGCTGCTGGCTTCCTTGCCGGCTTTCAGACGACGCTGCATTGGGCGGCGGCGATCTCGGCCTCGGTATTTGTGCTGGCGTTATTCGCTGCCCGCAGCCAACGGGTTGGTGCAAATACAGAACCCAGCGGCTAGAATAAGCCGATGTTCGAGCGCGCCATCTTTATCCCGGAAAAGCGGCCCATCGTCGAGGGCAGCGGCGAATTGCGCGTCGTCTCGCCGTTTTCGCCGGCCGGCGATCAACCCGAAGCCATTGCCGAAATAACCCGCGGGCTGCAAGCAGGCGAGCGCGATCAGGTTCTGCTGGGCGTCACCGGGTCCGGCAAGACCTTCACCATCGCGCACGCCATTCAGAACCTGAACCGGCCGACCCTGGTGCTGGCCCCGAACAAGACGTTGGCGGCGCAATTGTACGGCGAGATGAAGGAGTTTTTTCCCGGTAACGCGGTCGAATATTTTGTCTCCTATTACGACTACTACCAGCCCGAAGCGTATGTGCCGCGCACCGACACCTATATCGAAAAAGACGCCTCCATCAACGAGCAGATCGACCGCATGCGCCATTCCGCCACGCGCGCATTGTTGGAGCGCAACGACGTGATCATCGTCGCCTCGGTCTCCTGCATCTACGGCATCGGCTCGGTGGAAACCTACGCCCAGATGACCATCAAGATAAAAGCCGGCGATAAAATCGACCGCTCGGAACTATTGAAACGCTTCGTCGAATTACAATACACCCGCAACGACACCGCCTTTTACCGCTCCACCTTCCGGGTGCGCGGCGACGTCATTGAAATTTTCCCCTCGCACCTGGAAGACCGGGCCTGGCGCCTCAGCCTGTTCGGCGACGAGCTGGAAGGCATTTGGGAGATCGATCCTTTGACCGGCGAGAAGGTATCGGCCCTCGAAGAGATCACCGTCTATCCCTCCAGCCACTACGTGACGCCGCGCCCGACCCTCAGACAAGCCATCCCGCAAATCCGCGAAGAACTGAAAGAGCGCGTCGCCTGGTTCGACAAGGAAGGCAAACTTTTGGAAGCGCAGCGCCTGTCCGAGCGCACCACCTTCGATTTGGAGATGCTGGAGACCACCGGCCACTGCGCCGGCATCGAGAATTATTCGCGCTATTTGACGGGCCGCAACGCCGGCGAGCCGCCGCCCACCTTGTTCGAATATCTGCCCGAGAACGCGCTGCTGATCGTCGATGAGTGCCACGTCACCGTGCCGCAACTGGGCGCCATGTATAAGGGCGACTTCAACCGCAAATCCACCCTCGCCGAGTTCGGCTTCCGCTTGCCGTCCTGCATCGACAACCGGCCCTTGAAGTTCGACGAGTGGGAGGCCATGCGCCCGCAGACCACGTTCGTGTCCGCCACCCCCGGCCCCTGGGAGATAGAGCGCACCGGCGGCGTTTTCACCGAACAGGTGGTGCGCCCGACGGGCCTCATCGATCCCCAATGCATCATCCGCCCGGTGACCAGCCAGGTCGATGATCTATTGGCCGAATGCCGGGACGCGGCTGCCGCCGGCCAGCGCGTCCTGGTGACCACCCTGACCAAGAAGATGGCCGAGGATCTGACCGAATATATGCACGAGGCCGGTATCCGGGTGCGCTATCTGCATTCCGACATCGACACCTTGGAGCGCATCGAGATTATCCGCGATTTGCGCCTCGGCGCTTTCGATGTGCTCATCGGCATCAATCTATTGCGCGAAGGGCTGGACATTCCCGAATGCGCCTTGGTGGCCATTTTGGATGCCGACAAGGAAGGCTTCCTGCGCTCCAAAACCTCGCTGGTGCAGACCATCGGCCGGGCGGCGCGCAACATCGATGGACGGGTCATATTGTATGCGGACAAGATGACCAATAGTTTGGATTACGCCATCGGCGAGACCAACCGCCGCCGGGAAAAGCAGACCGCCTACAACAAGGCCCACGGCATCACCCCGGAAAGCGTGAAAAAAGGCATCACCGATGTGCTCGAGAGCGTCTACGAGGCCGATTATGTGACCGTGGATTTGGGCGTTTCCGGCGAGACCCATCTGGTTGGCGACAATTACCAGAACCACATGGAAGACATCCGCGCCCGCATGCTCGACGCCGCCGCCAATCTGGAGTTCGAAGAAGCGGCGCGATTGCGCGACGAGATCCGCCGGCTGGAGGGGATCGAATTGGGCCTCGGCAAGGCCGGCGTTTCGCCCAGCGCGGCGGCGGCGGCTGGGTTAGGTCCCGGGCGCATGCCGCAGAAGAAGATGCAGTTGCACGGCGGCGCCAAGATGAACAAAAAGAAGAAGCGGAGAATAGGCGCGTAATCTGCCTAGGGCGCTTGGGGATTGGCCGGGTTGGCCAAGCGCCCGTCGAGGCGGAGTACATTCCTCCATTATGCGCATCAAACAGGCGCCTTTCCCGGTCATCGGGGGTAAGCGCATCATCGATTTGGCATGGGCAAACTTATACGGCTCCGGGGCCTCAACGAACGCTCAACGGCAACGCAGCGGGCAAGGCAACAGCAATGGATAGTGCGGCCGGGCAGTTTTTGGGAATGGTGGGGATCGATCTTTGGGTCTTCGCCGGCTTGGCTATTGCGGCGCTGGCGACGGCGTTCATCTCGGCGGTGGCGGGCACGGCGGGCGGCTTGATCCTGTTGGCCATCATGGCGTTCGTTTTCCCCCCGGTTTTGCTGATCCCGATCCATACGGTTGTTCAGCTTGCCTCCAGCACCAGCATGGCAGTCTCGCGCTGGCGCTATCTGATGCGCGCCACGGTGCTGCCATTCACCGTGGGCTCGATCATCGGGGCTGCGATCGGCGGGCAGATATTTGTCAGTTTACCGGAAAGCATCCTGCAAATGATCTTAGGGCTCAGCATTCTCGCGCTGGCCTGGATTCCGAAGATTGCCCGTTTCGGACCGGACCGGGGACGCTTTGTGTTCGCCGGCTTTTTGGCCACCTTCCTCGGCATATTTATCAGCGCGACGGGAACCCTGTTGGGCGCTTTTACCAACGCAATCGCCCCGGACCGGCGCAACCATATCGCCACCCTCGGCGGGCTGATGACCATCGTCCACATCGTCAAGATCATTGCCTTCGGCGTGCTTGGCGTTGGCTTTGGCAGCTATGCGCCTTTGATGGCGGCGATGATCGTGACGTCGGTTGCCGGCACGTACCTCGGAAAGGTTGCCCTGGACCGGATTCCAGAGCGCCTATTCCGCATCGCGTTTCAAGTGATCCTGACGGCATTGGCGTTGCGTTTGATCTGGATCGCGGCGATCAGCCTTTAAAACGCGATTGTCCTAAATTTGTAACCGCTCCGCCCGCGTCCAGAGGCGCACCAGCCAAATCATAAGCACCACCGTACAGGCGAGGGGGATTAGCGATGCGCTGTAGACGAACGTCACCGCGCCGCCAACCGCCGCCGCCTCGGACACATCGGCCAAGCCGCCGATGGTCGCCAGCATCCCCGCCATCGCCGCGCCAAACGCGCCGCCGAGGGTGCGCATGGAAGTCATCGACGACGCGGTGATGCGCTCCTCGCCTTTTTCGGCGCCGGCCATAGTTCGCGCCACCATATGGACGTTGTGGGTGCCGATGCCGAGACCCAGCAGGAAGGCCCCGAACGTGAGCAGCCACAAATACGGCGCCTGTGCGGTCACCGTGATGATCGCCAGGCCGGCCAGCATAAAAGGCGGGCCGGCCAAAAGCGCCAGCCGTTCTTTGGGCCCGGTCCAGCTCGATACGCCGAACGTTCCGACCGTCCATCCGGCCGAGATTACAATGGTCACGAAGCTGATAAAAAGCGGCGTCACGCCATGGACTACCTGCAAAAGCAAGGGCAGGAAGAGCGTGACGGCGCCTTGCGTGGTGCCCACCAGGAACAGGATCCATAAAGTCAGGCCAACCGGCGCCAACAGCGATACCGCGCGGCGGGGAAACAAGGGCATCCCGGCCTTGCGATCGATACCAAAACAAAGCCCGATCAGGATGACCGCGGCAACCAGATACGCCGCCCGCAAGCCGCCATGGTCGGTGGGGCCGGCCAACCCGACGGCCAGCACGCCGGTGGTGATCATTGCCAGACGCAAACCTGGAAATCTGGCGGATTTTTTGTCGGCGCGCTCGGCGGGCGATTGATCCGGGACTTTGGCCCAAGAAATTATGGTGAAGACCGCCGCGAATGGCACCATTACCCAGAACGATCCGCGCCACCATCCGATCTCGGCAAAGGCGCCGCCGACCAGGGGGCCAAGCAGCTGCACCACCATCCAGGTGCCCTGATAGATGGCAAGAATTCTGGTTCTGAGCGCGTCATCGAACAACACCCCGATGAGCGCCATCGAGCCGCCGAGGATCAAGCCGCCGGCGAGCCCTTGGGCGGCGCGCGCCGCGATCAGCGTGCCCATGTCTGGGGCCACGGCGCTGGCAACGGAGGCGGCCAGAAACGCCAGGCCGGAGAAGGCATAGCCGCGCCGCCCGCCGAGGCGGTCCCATACCGGGCCGACGCTGGCGGCACCCAGGATGGCGCCGACCGAATAGATCATGGCCGGCCAGGCGAAATAGGATGCGCCGCCGATATCGCCGACGACGGTCGGCATGATGATGGCGATCACCATGATTTGCAGCGCGTGCAGGGCGGCGCCGAGGATTACCAGGACCGACAATATGGCGCGCCCGCCACGAAACAAATCGGCGTAACTGGCGTTGGCCGCGCCATCGCTTGGGGCGCCGGAATTATCGTTCATTCGTTATTCGCGTCCTAACCCATGCGTGAGTTGCATAATGGTGCGACATGCGACACCGGTTTTGGGCATGTACATCATCATCATTCATGGACATTTATGGACATCCACGGACATTTCGCAAGGAGCCGAGGCCCCCGATCCATGTGTTCCGCGCATGGAGAAAACCTCGCGTCCGGTCCGTATTTGAAGCGGCGCGTGGTCAAACGTCATATTCACAATGTTCAAGAGCAAGTTCTTGAGAGTCATATAGTTTGTTTGGGGCGGCGTGCAAGTGCGGCAAATCGGCTGCGGGCGGCATCTGGCCCGGAGCCCGCATGGTTAGCGATTGGCCTAACAGATTGCCTCGGGCGCAACTTGCTCTAGAATAGCGGCCAATCTAACCGCCTTCGGGGAGGCTCAATGGCGGATCAGGAGGTTCAACGCAGGCTTGCTGCCATTCTTGCTGCTGATGTGGCGGGATACACGCGTCTGATGGAAGACGATACCGACGGCACCGTCGCCGCTTGGCAGGATGCCCGAGAAGACGTGATCAAACCACAAGTTGCAGGTCATTCGGGCAAAATCGTCAAGCTGACAGGCGATGGATTTCTGGTCGAATTTTCGACGGTGAAAGATGCGGTCAATTGCGCCATCGTGATGCAGCAAGGATTAGCTGCCAGCAGCCTGGATTTTCGCATCGGCGTCAACCTGGGTGATATCGTCGATGATGGCGAAGACATCCATGGTGAGGGTGTCAATGTCGCTGCTCGGCTGGAAGGATTGGCAGAGCCCGGTGGCATCGTCATTTCCGGCGGTGTCTATGATCAAGTCAAAAACCGCATCGAAGTGGATTACGAGGACATGGGTCCGCAGGAGGTTAAAAATGTCACCGACCCGGTTCAGGCTTATGGCGTGAAGATCGAAGCTGTTTCCGATTCAACGAGCGTGAGGGCTGCCGTGACCGACAAACCATCCATCGTTGTGCTGCCCTTCGACAACCTCTCGGGCGATCCCGACCAGGAAGCGTTCGCCGACGGCATGACCGAGGATTTGATAACCGATCTCTCCAAGGTTTCAGGCCTGTTCGTTGTCGCCCGGAACTCGTCCTATGTCTACAAGGGCGAGATCGTAGACGTGCGCCAGGTGGCCCGCGATCTGGGGGTGCGTTATGTGCTTGAGGGCAGCGTTCGCAAATCGGGTGAGCGGGTGCGCATCAATGCCCAATTGATCGATGCTGAAACCGGAGGGCATCTGTGGGCCGACCGATACGACGGCACTGTCCATGACGTGTTCGAGCTGCAGGACGAAGTTGGCGCTAAGGTGATCGCGGCGTTATCCGTGCAAATAACCGAGGGAGAAAAAGAAAGCCTTAAAATTGTCCATACCCATAACTTTGAGGCCTACGAACTTTTCGTCCGCGCCAAAGGTGTTCCCTTTCCGCCAATACGTGAAAAACAAGACATTGCGCGGGCAATGTTCGAGCAGGTAATTGATATGGACCCGAGCTTTGCAGGAGGGTACGCCGGCGTAGCTACTATGTTATGTACACGTGAAATGTTTGGCTATGAAGATGATCCTGAATCCATTTTCATGGCTGAGCAAATGGCCCGCAAAGCGATAGAATTGGACGCCAGTTTTGGCTGGTCCCATACTGCTCTTGGCTATTCTTTGCTTGTGCAACGCAACTACGAAGCCGCCCTATCTGCAGCTCTGGAGGGAGTTAAACTGCAGCCTGGCGATGCCGATGCACATAGTGGTCTTGGAGCGGTGCTGGCGTTTTCGGGTAAACCGATTGAAGGTGCGGCGAGCGTTGAACACGCCTTCCAACTCAATCCACATTTTGTGAATGGCCCCTACTTAAATCAACTGGGCCATTTTCGAAACTTGGCGGGTGAATACGCCGCAGCAATCGAACCGTTAGAACTCAACCGCAAAAGGGGAGGTCCGTTCGGGCCTCCGGCCAACTGTTCGATGGCAGCTGCATATATGGCTCTGGGCGAAGATGAGAAAGCTGAAGAAGCCGTAGCCCACATGAAGAAATTTTATCCTGAATTTCATCTTACTGGCTGGAACGCTATTTCTTTAATACGGCATAATGAGGTTAGAGAAAGATTTCTTGGCCTCCTCATTTCAGCAGGTGCGCCCGAATAATGACCGAACGAGCATTTGGTCGAGTGAGTGGCTAATTCGCTATATTTGTGCTGAATTTTTTTTGTTGGTTCGAGGACTAATGTCTCCTCTTGGCTGAAAGCAGAGCTGGTGGTGCGTCGATTTTACGCATGTGTTGCGTCGAACGGTTGAGGTAGCAGATTTAATACGCCCACTAATGCGAATATTCGCGGTACCTAACCTCGAACCAGACTTCTATAACTCCGCCGCCATCCCAACCTTCCCTCTCCAGGGGGGAAGGGACTTAAGGGCGCCCCTAATCTGCCAGACTACACGTCGCAACTGGACATTTAACCCTGATCCCCGGCGGCGGTTCCGGGTGCCCGGCGGAACCGGCGGCGCCGAATTTGTGGAACAATACACACTCCTTCGCATAGGCCCGCCGCGTCGATACATAGGTACGATACTTGAAATGCGCATAATCACCGATGAAGCCCAGAAGCGCCCCGGCCGCGTCCTTGTCGGAGCGGCCGGTATGTTGCACCAGGAACTTGCGGCCCTCCATGCGGCCCAAGGCAAAGGCGGCGATTGTCGTGTCGATGCGCAGCCCGATCTCTGCCTCGGTCAATGGAAACGGGCCGATGAGACCGGATTTGGGCATCGCCGTTCTATCCGAATACCCGTTTGAAGATCACGTCGATGTTGCGCCGGTGATAGCCGAGGTCAAACTGCGCGTCGATTTCGGCCTCGGATAGGTGTTTCGTGACTTCGGCGTCCGCCTTTAACGCGGCGGCGAAATCGGCGTCCTCTTCCCACACCTGCATGGCGTTGGTTTGCACCATGCGGTAGGCGTCTTCGCGGCTTACCCCGGCCTGGGTCAGCGCCAAAAGCACGCGCCCGGAAAATACCAGACCGCGCTGCTGGTTCAAATTGGCCAGCATGGTCTCTGGATAAACAAGCAGCTTTTCGATCACCCCGGCGCAACGGTTCAGGGCAAAGTCCAGTGTTACCGTGGCGTCCGGGCCGATGGCGCGCTCCACGGACGAGTGGGAGATGTCGCGCTCGTGCCAGAGGGCGACATTTTCCATGGCCGGCGTGACACAGCTGCGCACCGTGCGGGCGAGGCCGGTGAGATTTTCGCTTAAGACCGGGTTGCGCTTGTGCGGCATCGCCGAGGAGCCCTTTTGCCCGGCGGCGAAAAATTCTTCCGCCTCGCCAACTTCGCTGCGCTGCAAATGGCGGATCTCGGTGGCCAGCCGTTCGATGGACGACGCGATCACGCCCAAGGTCGCGAAAAACATGGCGTGCCGGTCGCGGGGGATGACCTGGGAGGAGACCGGCTCCGGCTCAAGCCCCATTTGTTCCGCGACATGGGCTTCCACTGCCGGGTCCAGATTGGCAAACGTGCCGACGGCGCCGGAAATGGCGCAAGTGGCGATCTCGGCGCGCGCCGCTTGGAGCCGCGCCCGGCCGCGCGCGAACTCCGCATAATGGCCGGCCAGTTTCAGACCGAAGGTGGTCGGCTCCGCATGAATGGCGTGGCTGCGCCCGATGCAGACGGTGTCTTTGTGCTCCAAAGCGCGGGATTTCAAGGCCGCCAACACCCGGTCCATGCCGGCCAAAAGGATATCGGCGGCTTCGGTAAGTTGCACGGCGAAGGCGGTATCGAGCACGTCGGACGAGGTCATGCCCTGGTGGACGAAGCGGGCATCGCTGCCCACCTGTTCGGCCAGCTCGGTGGTGAAAGCGATGACGTCGTGCCTGGTTTCGGCCTCGATGGCGTCGATGCGGGCAATGCGCTCCGGCGTATAGGGTTTGCCGCCGCCGGCCCAGACGGAAGCGGCGGCCTCGGCCGGGATCACGCCGAGCTTTGCTTGCGCATCGCACGCATGCGCTTCGATCTCGAACCAGATGCGGAATTTGTTGGCGGGCTCCCAGATGGCTACCATTTCGGGCCGGGAATATCTTGGAATCATAGATGCGCTTTCATGGCTTGTTTGGGGCCGGGCAACCGCGCGGTCCCCAATAAATACACCCGCATTCTATCAGGCCGGGGCCGGTTGGGCAAAAATGGCGATTGGGTTTATGATCGCCCAGCAAAAGCATGGGGGCGGCAAATGGTCAACGAAACCGGCATCGGGGCATCGGTAAATCGCCTGGAAGATGCGCGCTTCCTCACCGGGCAGGGCCGCTTCGTCGGCGATATCACACTCCCCGGCCAGGCTTATGCCACTGTGCTCGCCTCGCCCCATCCATCGGCGGAAATTCTGTCCATCGATGTGACCGCCGCCGCCGCTGCGCCCGGCGTGCTTTTGGTGTTGACCGGCGTCGATGCCGAGGCCGATGGGCTCGGCGGCATCCCTTGCACCCAGTTGCAGGGCGACGGCGGCTGGCTGCCCGGCTTTCGCACCCACCAATCGGTGCTGGCTAACCATATGGTGCGCCATGTGGGTGACCGGGTGGCGCTGGTGGTGGCCGATAGTCTGGATGCGGCGATAAGCGCCGCCGAATTGATTGCGGTGGACTATGCGCCCTTGCCGCATGTGTTGACGGCGAAGGACGCCATGGCCGACGGCGCGCCGGAGGTTTGGCCGGGCGCCGATGGCAATCTCGGATTTCAGACCCAAATGGGTGATGCCGATGCAGTGACCGCGGCCTTGGGCGATGCCCATCATGTGCAGCGCATCTCCGTTCAGAACCAGCGTGTGTCCGCCGTGCCGTTGGAGCTGCGCGCCACCATTGGCGATGCCGGGGCGGGCCGCCTGACCCTCTATTCCACCTGCCAGAAGCCGCATACTTTGCGCCAGGTTCTGGCCGCCGCCGTGTTTCGCCGGCCCGAGACCGATTTCCATATTATCTGCCCCGATGTGGGCGGCGGCTTTGGCCAGCGGGGCACGGTGTATCCGGAAGACGCTTTGGTCTTGTGGGCGTCGGAAAAGCTGGGGCGGCCGGTAAAATGGGTGGGGGAGCGCCGCGATAACCTGATCGCCGATGCGCACGCCCGTGACCAGACCGACGAAGGCGAAATGGCGTTCGATGGCGATGGCCGCATCACCGGGCTTCAGGCGACCCTGACCACCAATCTCGGCGCCTATCAGACCATTTCGGCGCTGGTGTCGTCGTTGCGCGCCGCCGTCAATATGTCCAACGTCTATGCCATTCCGGCCATCCATGTGACGGTGCGCACCGCCTTTACCCATACCGCGCCGCTTGGGCCCTACCGGGGGGCGGGGCTGCCCGAAGCGGTGCATTTTATCGAGCGCATGATGGACGATGCGGCGGCGGCTTTGGGCGTGGACGCCGCCGAATTGCGCCGCCGCAACCTGATCCAAGCGGCGGCCATGCCTTATCAGACAACCCTGCAATATACCTACGATGCCGGTGATTTCCCGAGCCTTCTGGAGGCGGCGTGCGCGGCCGCCGATTACGCAGGGTTCAAAGCGCGCCGCGCCCAATCGGAGGCTAACGGGCAGCTGCGCGGCATAGGCATGGGGTTTTACATTCTCGCCATCACGGCGTTTTCGGAGCGCATGGAAATGCGCCTGGATGCCTCGGGCCGGGTGACGGTGCTGGCCGGCACGTTCTCCTATGGCCAGGGGCACGAGACGGTCTATGCGCAGATGATTTCGGATTGGCTGGGGGTGCCGCTGGATCATGTTTTGGTGGTGCAGGGCGACACCGACCGGGTGGCGTTCGGGCGCGGCTCGTTCGGATCGCGCTCCATGTCGATGGGCGGCTCGGCCCTCAAAATGGCCGCCGATGACGTGATCAAAAAAGGCAAAAATATCGCCGCGCATCTGTTGGAGGCACCGGTCGGCGATGTGGATTTCGGTGGCGGCGAATTTCGCGTCGCCGGCACCGACCGCGCCATTGGATTGGCCCAGGTTGCCGCCGCCGCATTTCAGCCAGTAGGCTTGCCGCCCGGCTCCGGCGCCGGGCTGGAAGCCAGCGCCGTGTTCGACGGGCCGTTCAATTTTCCCAACGGCTGCCATCTGGCCGAGGTCGAGGTTGATCCCGAAACCGGCGCCGTCGAGATTGCCCGCTATACGGGCCTCGACGATGTCGGGACGGCGGTTAATCCAAAGCTGGTTGCCGGCCAGATCCATGGCGGCGTCGCCCAAGGCATCGGCCAGGCGACGATGGAATTGGTGGCCTACGATGGGGCCAGCGGCCAGATGCTTTCGGGCTCGTTGATGGATTACGCCCTGCCGCGCGCCGCCGATATTCCGGCGATGGACCTGGCGCTGGCGCCATCGCCGACCAAAGCCAACCCGCTCGGCATCAAGGGCGCCGGCGAGAACGGCTGCCTGGCGGCGCCGCCGGCGGTGATCAACGCCATTTTGGATGCGCTCCGGCCTTTGGGGGTTACCCATATGCCCATGCCGGCGACGGCGGAGACAGTCTGGCAGGCGATGCAAAAGGCCGGCGCTAAAGGCTAACGTTGCCGCCAGACAAGCGGCATCACAATCAGCCACAGGAGCCCGGCGCCTTGCGCCGCCAGGGCCACGGTGAAGGCGGCGGCATAGCCTTCGGCGGCGAAGCTACCGGGCGCCTCGGCGGGCCAGTGATTGATGATCACGCCCATGCCCCATTGGGCGGCGAAGGCGACGATAAAGACCAGCAGGTTGAGGGTGGTGTTGACCCGGCCCGCCAGTTCAGGCGGAAAGGCGCCCGCCAGTCCCGCATAGATGAGGCTGCTGGTGGTGCCGAATGTTGCAAACAAAATCCAAAGGACGATCGGCCATGCGCCGGCGCCGGCGCCCAGATCAAGGGCGATCATGGCTTGCACCGCCATATAGAGGCACATGCCGGTCACCGACATTTTTTCCAGGCCGCCACCGCGCGCCGTCACGCGCCCCGCCAGCCAGCCGGTGGCGAAATAGCTGATTGTCATGGCGCCGAACGCCACAAACAAGGCGTCGGCGGCGGCGCCCCGGCTTAAATTTGCCACATCGCGTAACCAAGGCCCGGCCCAAAGCCCCAGCAATGCCATCAGCATGCCCGAACAAAGCACCGATAGGGGCGCGTAGCGGACAAACTTGGGATGGCGGACGACGGCGGCGAAACCTTTGAGGCTGGCGGCCAGGGGCGGATGCGGACCGGCGCTGCGCTCAGGCGCCGGCGGCACCATGACGGCGATCAACACGGCGGCAACCGCGGTCAATGCCGCCAGCCACAGGAACACGCCGCGCCAATCGGTGATCCCCAACGCGGCCTCCACCGGCGCCGTCGAGGACATGGCGCCGATGCCGCCGATCATGAAGATAATGCCGTTGGCCAGGGGCAGATGGTGGCGCGGGAAATACAGGACAAACGCCTTGAACGACGCCATCAGGCAGCCCGATACGCCGAACCCGATCAGCGCCCGCCCGATGATCAGCCCGCCGGCGCTTTCGGCGCGCGCAAACGTGGCGGCGCCCAGAACCGCGAACATCAGCAAAACCACCTGGGTCAATTTCGGCCCATAGCGGTCCAGCAGGACGCCCAAGGGTATCTGAAACGCAGCGAACGTCAGCAGATAGACGCTGGTCAGCAACCCAAGCCCGGCGGCATCGATACCGATATCGCGGGCCAGATCCGGCGCGATGACGGCATTGATGGTACGGAACGTGTAGGACAGGTAATAACCGGCGGCGAACGGCAGAAAAATACGAATGACGAAAAGCGACCGCATGGCCGCCAGCATAACGGCTCAAGTCCGCATTGCACGCACCGCGTTCGCCTCGTTATTTCGCAAAGGCCACCGCGTTTTTGCCGTCTGCCTTGACGCCGTACATGGCGCTGTCGGCGGCTTTGAGGAGCGCCTCGGGGGTGGCGCCATCATCGGGGAACAGGGCAACGCCGACGCTGGCGCCGATTTGCGCCGTCTGGCCGCCATCCACGTCGAACGGCTCGCCCATCATTTCGACGATCTCCCGGGCCCGGCTTTCGACGATGGAGATGGTCTTGACGTTGCGCAACACCACCACAAACTCGTCGCCGCCGATGCGCGCCGCCAGATCCGATTTCCGGATGCAGCCCTTGAGCCGTTGCGCAACGATCTTCAACATCATATCGCCGGCGTTATGGCCGAGGCTATCGTTGACCGCCTTGAAGCCATCCAAATCCACATACATGACCGCCATCATGCGCGGCTTTTCCTCGGCTGCCTCGATCTCCATCTTCAGGACATCCAGCAGATGGCCGCGATTGGGAAGACCGGTCAGGTTGTCATGGTTGGCCATGTCGCGCAGTTTTTCCTCGGCCGAACGGCGGCGCTCGACCTCTTCTTCGAGATCGCGGGTACGGCTGCGCACGCGGACTTCCAGGTCCAGATTGGCGCTATGCAGCGCCATCACGGCGCGCCGGTGCTCGGATATGTCGCGCGCCTGGATGACAAAAAAATCCGGCCCGAGATGGGTCATGCGGCTGACCGTGACATGGGCATCGAAGGGAACCGTATCCAGGCGCAAAAGCTTGGCCGGCATAAGCCCATCCTCGACGCTAAGCTCGGCCAGCGCATCGGTGAAAATCTGGCGGTAGTCGGCGCTGAACAGTTCGGCCACGTTGCGCCCGATCAGTTCCGCCGCCGACGATGCATGCAGCATATCGAGACCGGTCTGGTTGACGAAGGTGATACGCCCGGCCTCGACCGCGCAAACCAGATCGAGGGTGTTGTCCACCAGAAGGCGGAATTTTTCTTCCGAGCGCTTGATTTCCTCCAGCAATTCCAGCCGGTGGGTGATATCCTGGGCGCAGAGCACAAAAGCGCCGTCATCGATCTCGCGCGCCCATTGGGCGGTCATTTTGACGCTGAAGGCCCGGCCCGTTTCGGTCTGCATCCTGGCCGAGAACGGCTCGTGGTCGTCCAGCATTTGGGCGACGATCTCATCGGCGACATCGGAGAATTCCGGCACCAGGAGATCAGCCATCCCATAGCCCGAGGCATCGGTGCCGGCGCTGAGGCCCAACAAAGCGGCGCCCGAACGGTTCATATGGGTAACCTTGCCGTCCCGGAACATGCAAGCGAGGTCGGGATAGAAGTTCAGAATGTGGGAAATGCCGATCTCGGAAAAGCGCACGCCGTTCGACCGGCGCTCGGCCTCCGAGAGTAACGCATCGGCCTCACTGGCAAGTGCCGGCTCGTTCATAAGATTACTCGGTCCATTGTTTATTTGCGTATCTTACAGTTGGGTGCGGGGGCGCCGGAATTCAAGGAATGGCGGGCAAAAATCCACCGCTTTACCGGGCCCCCGAAATGGACGCAATCGCCGCCCATACGGCCGCTTTGGGCATCGGATAACTGAAAATTTATGGCGCCTACAACAGACCTTGGGATTTAAAGCTGGTGGCGCCGGATTTGGCGATGATGACGTGATCGTGGAGGCGGATGCCAAGCTTTTCGGACACCTCTTTCACCTCCAGGGTCATTTCAATATCGCCCCTGGACGGCTTGGTATCGCCGGACGGGTGATTGTGCACCATGATGATCGCGGTGGCGCCCAGATCCAGCGCCCGCTTCACCACTTCGCGGGGATAGACCGCGGTATGATCGACGGTGCCGGTCTGCTGCAATTCGTCGGCGATCACCACGTTCTTTTTGTTGAGATAGAACAGGCGGAACTGTTCTTGTTTGGCGTGGCCCATGGAGGCCCGGCAATAATCGAGCAAGGACTGCCACGATGACAATACCGGCGCGCCGATAATTTCTTCGCGGGCCAGCCGCACGGCCGCATCGCGCACCGTTTTCAAGGCCGCGATAGCGGCGTCGCCGATGCCGGCTATCTCCTTCAATTCCTTGGGCTCGGCGCTGATCACGGCGGCGTAGCTGCCGAAGCGCGCGATCAATTGCTTGGCCAGGGGTTTCATATCGCCCCTGGGCTGCGCCAGGAACAATACCAGCTCCAGCATCTCATAATCGGGCAGGGCTTCGCTGCCGCCCTTCAAGAAGCGGCTGCGCAGCCGTTGCCGGTGGCCGGCATGTTGTGCCTTGTCGCTCACCGGATTTGAGGCGTCATTATATGTAGGGCGGTGCGTGCCGCCCGGCGGGCGAGAGGGTGAAAATCTCATAGCCGTCCGCGGTGACGCCGAGGGAATGTTCGAACTGCGCCGACAAGGAGCGGTCCTTGGTCACCGCGGTCCAGCCATCGCCCAGGATTTTCACCTCGGGCCGGCCGATATTGATCATCGGCTCGATGGTGAAGAACATGCCTTCGCGCAGCCTGGTGCCTTGGCCGGGGCGTCCGAAATGCAGGATATTGGGCGCATCGTGGAAGATGCGTCCGAGCCCGTGGCCGCAAAAATCGCGCACCACGGAATAGCGGAACGGGCTGACGAAGCTTTCGATTGCGTGGCCGATGTCGCCGACGGTGGCGCCGGGCTTCACAACCTCAATGCCTTTCATCATGGCTTCATAGGTGATGTCGATCAGCCGGTTGGACTTGATCGAGGTTTCGCCAACCGGATACATGCGGCTGGAATCGCCGTGCCAGCCATCAAGGATCGGCGTCACATCGATATTGATGACATCGCCATTCAGCAGAACCTTGTCGCCCGGAATGCCGTGGCAGACCACATGATTGACCGAGGTGCAGATGGATTTCGGAAAGCCGCGATAATTCATCGGCGCCGAGATGCCGCCGCGATCGGCAACGAATTCGGCGCACAGCGCATCCAGGCGCTCGGTGGTAACCCCCGGCGTCACATGTTCGCCAATCATATCAAGGGTTTCCGCCGCCAGGCGTCCAGCCGCGCGCATCCCGGCAAAATCTTCCTCGGAATGGATTTTTATCGATCTTGATTCAGCATCCAAGTCGGTTTGCTCCTAATCCCCTCTAGATCCCCCAATGGCTGATTATTCCACAGCCCAGGCGGCTTTGCCACGGTCATTTTTTATGCACCGCCCGGCGCCCGAATGGCAACCGGGCCGTCGATCACAATTTCGTCCGGCGCAACCCGGCACCGGTAACAGAGCGCTTCAACCCCGGCCGCCATGGCGGCTTCAAGCGCCACGGCATAACCGGGATCGATATCGGCGGCGATGGCGAACTGGGCCGCATCGCCGCGCTGCATCATATAGAGCATGACCGCCCGGTCGCCGGCGGCCACTTGATTGGCAAGCTCGGCCAGATGTTTGGCGCCGCGCGCCGTTACCGCATCGGGAAATTCCGCGATATCGTTCCGTTTCAGGGTTACGCTTTTCACTTCTACATAACAATTGGGTCTGCCGGGGCTCGACAACAAGAGATCGATGCGCGAATTTTTGCCATATTTTACTTCGCGCCTGATATCGTCATAGCCGCGTAGCTCAGGGATGGCGGCCGCCGCAATGGCTTCCTCGGCGATGCGGTTGGCGTGGCCGGTATTGATGCCGACCAGCCCATCGCCGGCGCGCACCAGCTCCCAGGTATATTGCAATTTGCGCTTCGGGTTATTGGCCGGCGAAACCCAGACCTCGGAGCCCGGCTCATTGACGCCCAGCATGGTGCCTGTATTGGCGCAATGGGCGGTAATCTCGGTACCGTCCGCGAGGGTGATATCGGCAAGGAACCGTTTGTAGCGCTTGACCAATTTTCCAGGGATAAGGGGAGCGGGAAATTTCATGGGCGCAATTTCCCGGCGCCGTCGCCAAGGACTTTGGTCAATGACACCTGGCCCGATCCCGGCGCCAGGGCTTGGCTCTGATCGGGGCCGGGGGCCCAGCCGGTCAGGACTATAATCTCGAATGTTGCAGGTATGCGGCCGTCTTCATCGCCGTGGCGCTCCTGATAAAGGGCCAGGGCGCGGGCCAGGGTGGTTTTGCGCGTGAAGCTGCGCCGGCGTTGCATGACGGCGTTGGTTTCGCCCATGCCGCGGAGGTCCGCCATTAGCGCCGCCGGGCCTTGATACGAGACTTCCAGGGTTTCGGTGTTGGCGACGGTGAGGGCGAAGCCGGCCCTAAGCAAAAGATCGCCGCCGTCGCGCACATCGGCAAACGGCGAGACGCGCGGTGAGGCGCCACCTTCCAGTTCGGTCTCCGCGTCCAGCAAGGCGGCGCGCAATTCGGCCAAGGTGGCGCCGCCCAGGAAGGCCGCCAAAAACAAACCGTCGGGTTTGAGAGCGCGCCGTATCTGGATCAAGGCGCCGGGCAGATCATTGACCCAATGCAGCGCCAGGCAACTGATCACCAGATCGAAACTTTGCTCGGCGAAGGGCAAGGCCTCTTCGTCGGCGGCGATGGCCAGACCGCTGGTCCGGTCTCGGGCGCGGAGTGCCATGGCTTCCGATAAATCCGATTGCACCAAAATCTCGATCCCGGAGCGGCCTTGCAATATTTTCGCCATCTGGCCGGTGCGGCAGCCAAGCTCGAGGGCCATGGGAAACTGACGGCGGATATCGCTCAAGCAATCGGCGGTCATTTCGCCCACCCGGCGCTGCAGGAAATCGAAATCGCCGAAATTGGGCGCGGCCCGGTCCCGGCGGCGGCGCAACAGGGCGCGGTCAAAGATATGGCTTACTTCATTCACAGGCTTGCTTGCCGCCCTTCGGCGCGGTGCGCATAATGCGCACCGCTTCCATGCCGTTGCCGAAAACTGGCTTAAATGGGCCTTAAGAACAATGCCGAATAGCGATACTGGATCATTCCTTGCAACGGTTTCGCCCGCAATCAAGCCCCTATGGGAGGGCGCCCTCGGTGCGCTTTTTCCGCCTCAATGTCTCCGTTGTGGGGCGTTGACCGAAACCGACGGCGCCCTTTGCCAGAGCTGCTGGCCGCTGGTCCGCTTTATCGCCAGCCCCCATTGCGACGTTTGCGGGCGGCCTTTTGAATTTGATGTGGGCAGCGGCGCCTTGTGCGGCGCCTGCGCCCGGGCGCGGCCCCGTTACGCCCGAGCGCGGGCGGTGTTTGTCTATAACGCCGACAGCCGCGGCCTGGTGCTGGCCTTCAAGCATGCGGATCAGACCCACGCGGCGCGCACCTTCGCCAAGTGGCTGATGCGCGCCGGCGCGCCCCTGTTGGAAGACGCCGATCTTTCGATCCCGGTGCCGCTGCATTGGACCCGGTTGTTCGCCCGGCGCTACAATCAGGCGGGGCTGCTGGCGCAGGCGCTGGAACGGGAGTGCGGTTTAAGCGCGATGCCCCGGGCATTGGTGCGGCGGCGCAAGACCGCCCCGCATGTGCGCATGTCGGCTGCAATGCGCTGGCGCAACGTCAAGGGCGCGTTCGATGCGCACCCATCCGCCAAGGATCGCATCGAGGGCAAGCGCATTGTCCTCATCGACGATGTCATGACGACGGGGGCGACGGTATCCACCTGCGCCGATGTTTTGCTCGGCGCCGGCGCCGCCACTGTGGATGTGCTGACCCTGGCGCGGGTCGTGCGGGCGGAAGGAATTTAAGGATTTTCGCGCTATCCCGATCCGGCGGCGGCCACGAACAGGATGATCACCAACTCCGATATCTGCTGGATGGCGCCGAGCACGTCGCCGGTTTGGCCGCCCAGTTTCTGCATACCCCACCAGGCCATGGCAACCGTAACGATGGCCAGGGCCAGGGCCACGCCGACGCTGATCCAAAAGCCGAAACTGAGAATGAGGATGGCGGCGGCGATCAGACCTGAGACGGCGACCGGATTAAATTCAGGCTTGCCGGCGGCGGCGGCGAGGCCGCTCTCCTTGGCGTAAGGCATGGCGCGCATGAACAGTGGCAGGATGCCGCGCGATACGGCGGCGGCGGCGAACAATGTCAGGGCGCCGTCCGCCGCGCCCAAGGCGGCCAGCCCGGCGGCTTTCGCCAAAACCGTAAAGATCAGCGCCAATACGCCATAGGCGCCGATGCGGCTGTCCGACATAATCTCCAACCGCGCCAGACGGTTCGCACCGCCGCCGATGCCGTCGGCGGTGTCGGCCAGCCCGTCCTCGTGCAGCCCGCCGGTGGCGATGGCAATGGAAGCCAAGGCCAATAAAGCCGCCGCCAGGGCCGGCAGCTGGGCCCAGTCGGCGGCCATCAGCACCAGCGCACCGATGGCGCCGGTGATCATGCCGATGACCGGGAAGAACCGGGTGGCCGGCGCCAGGGGCAGCAATTCAGGCTCGCCGGCGTGCCCTGGCCCAGCCGGCCAGGGGATGCGGGTCAAGAACTTGAGACTGATCCTGAGATCGTCGGTCCAATCCCGGTAGATGCCGTTATCGTCTTCGTTTTCAATGGTAGCCACGGCGACCGTTTTACCCTTTCAAGATATGTCCTCTACATATAATACACATGCCAAATCAACTTCCAAAATAAATGACGGAGACCAGTAATTTATGTCAGATATTCAAAGCCTCATTGATGTGCGCGCGTTGTTGCAAACCTTACCGGCTGCCGATGACAGGGCCGCAGAACAAGCGCGGGCGCGCGAGCCGCAATTGACCAAACCCGGCGGCTCCCTCGGCCGGCTGGAAGATATCGCCGAATGGCTGGCCGCTTGGCAAGGCCGCCACCCAGCCCAGGTAGACCGCATCAAAGTGGCGGTGTTCGCCGGCAATCATGGGGTGACGAAACAAGGCGTGTCGGCCTTTCCGCCCGAGGTGACCTATCAGATGGTCGCCAATTTCGAGGCCGGCGGCGCCGCCATCAATCAGCTTTGCGGCGTGGCCGGCGCCGATCTGGAAGTGGTCGCGCTGGATCTGGATAATCCGACCCGGGATTTTGCCGAAGAGCCGGCCATGAGTGACGGCGAATGCGCGGCGGCGTTCCGGCGCGGCATGGATGCGGTTGGCGAAGGTTACGATGTCATCTGCCTTGGCGAAATGGGGATCGGCAACACCACCGCGGCGGCGGCCATCGCCCATGCCATCCATGGCGGCGAGGCGGCCGATTGGGTGGGCCCCGGAACCGGCGTTGAAGGCGATGCCCTGGCGTTGAAAGTGCGCGTCGTATCGGAAGCGGTTGAGCGCCATAAGGCCGCGTTTGGCGACGGGCTTGATATTCTGGCCTGCGTCGGCGGGCGCGAACTGGCGGCCATCGCCGGCGCCATTACTCAGGCACGGCTCAATCGCCAGCCGGTGGTTCTGGACGGCTATGTCTGCGGCGCGGCGGCGGCGGCTTTGGCGGCGGCGGCGCCGGTTGCTCTCGATCACTGTATCGCCGGGCATGTCTCGGCCGAGCCCGGCCATATCCGTCTGTTGGACAAGATGGGCATGGCGCCGCTCTTAAATCTGGGCATGCGCCTTGGCGAGGCGTCCGGCGCCGCCGTTGCGGTTACTCTGTTGAAATGCGCGGCAGCCTGCCATGCGGGCATGGCCACCTTCGGCGAGGCCGGCGTGACAGATAAGGACTAACCGTTACTAGGTAACGGCGTTTCCGGCGCCGATGCGATTGCTTTGCCTGGCGTCCATGCGGGCCATCACATAGGCAATCGTGGCGCCGAGCACCAGCCACATAACCAGCGACGTAAACAGCGAGGAGGCCACAAAATGGGCTGCCAGTTCCGGCGGCGCCAAGCCAACTTCGCCATTGGGCGCATGCGGCGCGCCGATGATGTGCGGCGCCAATAACACCACAATGCCGGCGATGCGCGTCATCCAGCCGGCGCCCAAGACCAAGGCCGCCAAGCCGCCCGCCGACACAAAGGCCGTGGCCAGCCACCAGACCTGCCGGTCCTGCAAGGCGCCGGCGGCGGCGCCGGGAAGCTCCGGCGGCAAACCGAGGGAAGGCAACAAAGCGAAGCTCAGGAAGCCCGCTGTCCCCCAAAACATACCCTGGGTCACGGTAATGGCGCGGCCATAAAGGGTCAGCGCCGTCGCCATCAGCAAGCCAAAGGCGATGCCCGCCAAAAGATTGGCCAGCAGCGTAAATCCGGTACGCTCGAAGCCGTCTTCGGGCTGCCACGCATCGTGGGTATGGGCGCTCGCGTCCCGGTGCACATGAACCGCGCCCGAAGCGCCAACGGCTTCCTCGCCATGCCCATGGGCGGCGCCGCCGCCGGTATGGGCGTGGGTCAGGCCGTTGTCGTGGCTGTGGGAAACCGCCGGCCCGGCTTGCGTAGCCGCGGCGGCTACCTGGGCGGCGGCGGAGCCGGTATCTTCGTACTGTTCGGCCTCAAAGATCAGCGGCGCAACCAGAAACATCTGCGCCACGGTCATAACAACGCCCGCAACCGCGCCCGAGATCAGGCCGGTTGCCAATAACCGATAAAGCATGATGGCGCTCTAGTGGCAGGGAAACGCGTTGGCGTGGCGGGCGTCGTGGGCGGCGTTGTGGATGATGCTGGGATTGGCAAAGCCAACGCCGATCAGCAGGAAGACGCCCAAGATACCGCCGATGGCGGCTACTCCGGCGCGCTGCGACAGCGATACTGCCGGCGCCTGGCTGGAAACTGTTTTGGCCGCGGAATTCGTGTTTTCGTTCATAATCACCCTCCGTGTTGTTTGAAGAACCCCAAAGGCTCCTCTTAATGGTAATGGCAGGTCTCTGACTCGCATTTCGGCAAAGCTGCCAAGTTGCTCACAGTTGCGGGGGCAGTCACGGCTTTGCGGATACTCCGCGCACCGCATTCCCTATTAATCCCTTGCGGGAACCATCACCCAAATGGTTAAACCGCCGGGTTGATGCTGTCAACGCTATTTGAAGCGGCAACGGAAGGAACGCGCGTGACCAAAATTTTTAAGGATTACGATCAAGAACAATTGAACGCCCAATATAATCAGCGCACGCTGATTCCCGATATCGGGCCTTATTCCAAGCAGGCCCAAGACGACACCGTTGCGGCGCGCGCCGAGTTCGACTGCGAGCCAAAGGTTTCTTACGGGCCCGAAGACGATCAATGGATGGCGGTGTACCGGCCCAAGGCGGCGGCGCCAAAGGATGCGCCCATTTTGATCTATTTCCATGGCGGCGCCTGGCTGATGGCCGAAGAAGGCCGCGACGGTCAGGTGGCGCCCCAATTCGTGCGCGCCGGCGCCGTGTTCGTGGCGCCCAATTTTTCGGTGGTGCCCGACGTCACCCTTGGCGACATGGTGCGCCAATGCCGCGAAGCGGTTGCCTTTTGTTATGCAAATGCCGCCAGCCTCGGCGCTGATGCCGAGCGCCTCCATGTGTGCGGCCATTCGTCGGGCGCGCACCTGACGGCGATGACGGCGGTCACCGATTGGCAGGCTGAATTTGGTCTGCCGGCGGACGTGATCAAGGGCGCCACGCTGGTGTCCGGGCCTTACGATCTGGCGCCGGTGCGGCTTTCGGCGCGCAACGAATACCTAAATTTGAGCGCCGAGGACGAGCAGCGCTTGAGCCCCGGCCGCCATATTCGCGATGATGCGCCGCCCGCCATCTTTGCTTACGGCGGCGGCGAGCTGGACGAATTTCAGCGCCAAAGCCGGGACCTGGCGGCGGCCTGGGAAGCGGCCACGGGGGCCGTCTCGGCGCCGCTGACATTTGCCGCCAACAATCATTTCCAGATGCGCCAGGAATATGGCCGCGCCGGCTCAGCCCTGCCCGCAGCGACGCTGGCACAGATGGGCCTCACGCCCTAATCCACGGCCTTTGGTTTATTCAGGAGCCATTTCCCATGCGTCTGGTTACGTTTCAACAAGGGGCTGCGGCGCCCCGCATCGGCGCCCTTGAGCGAGGCGCCGGGCAGATCGTCGATTTTTCAGTCGCCGATCCGGACATGCCAACGGATATGAACGGGCTGATCGAACGCGGCAATCAAGGTCTGCAAATGGCCCGGGCGGCTGTCGATAACGCCGGCGATGAGGCTCGGATTGATGCCGCGGACGCGCGCCTTTTGGCGCCGATCCCCAATCCCTTGCGCAACGTGCTGGCGGTGGGCCGCAACTACCACGAACACGCCCGGGAATTTCATGATAGCGGGTTCGATGCCACCGCCGGCGCCGACGCGGTGCCCGAATTCCCCATCGTATTCACCAAACCCAACACCGCCGTGGTGGGGCCGGGCGCCCCCATCCTGACCAGCCTCGATCCCACAAACTCGGTGGATTACGAGGGCGAGCTGGGGGTCATCATCGGCCCCGGCGGGCGCGGCATATCGAAAGCGAATGCCTTGGATCACGTCTACGGCTACACGGTGATCAACGATGTGACGGCGCGCACCCTGCAGCACCGGCACAAACAGTGGTTCATCGGCAAGGGCCTCGACAGTTTCTGCCCCATGGGGCCGCTGCTGCTGACCGCCGATGAGGCCGGCGATGTGCGCGATTTTCACCTGACCACCCGGGTCAATGACGAGCCGCGCCAGGACGCCAAGGTGGCGGCGCTGATATTCGATGTGCCGACGCTGATCGCCGCGATCTCCGAAGGCATCACATTGATCGCCGGCGACATTATCGCCACCGGCACGCCGGTGGGCGTCGGCATCGGGTTCGATCCGCCGGTATTTCTAAAGCCCGGCGACGTGGTTTCGATCACCATCGATCCGATCGGCACCTTGGAGAATCCGGTCGAATAGAGATGCCATGCGTTTGCATTGGCGCATCGATATTGCATTATGAATTCCAAATAACGATCTCTTGGCGATCTCTAGGGAACCTGAATTTCATGGCCAGCAGCAAGCAACCCAATTTCCTGTTTATCATCACCGATCAGCACCGGGCTGATTATCTCGGCTGCTATGGCCATCCTATCGTCAAGACGCCGAACATCGATGCCATCGCCGCCCGTGGCACCCGCTTCGAGCGCTTCTATGTGGCCAGCGCCGTCTGCCAGCCGAACCGCTCGACCCTGGTGACCGGGCGCATGCCGTCGGTGCATGGGGTGCGCCATAACGGCATCTCCCTCGACCGGCGAAGCGTGACATTTTTGGATATCCTGCACGCCCAAGGCTACCAGACCGGCCTCGTCGGCAAGAGCCATCTGCAGAATATGGGCAGCCTCAATCCCTATTTTAAGCGCCCCGAGACACCGGGCGGCCTGACCCCGGCGCCGGAACATTTGCGCGACGCCGTCGGCCCCGACCATATCCAGGATTTCTACACCCAGGAAACCGACGAGAATTATAAAGTCGGCTCCACGTTCGAGATGGATATGCCGTTCTATGGTTTCGACCATGTGAATTTGTGCACCGGCCATGGCGACAAGGTGGGCGGTCACTACACCCTTTGGCTGGAAGAACGTCATCCGGGCTCGGAAAATCTGCGCGGGCCCGACAACGCCTTGGCGCACGATTATACCGGCCCGCAGACCTGGCGGACGGCGGTCCCGGAAGAATTGTACCCGACCAGCTATATCACCGAGAACAGCGTGGAATACTTACAAAACTATAAAGCGGGCGGCGCCGAAAAGCCGTTCTTCATGATGATGTCCTACCCCGATCCGCACCATCCGTTCACGCCGCCGGGCAAATATTGGGACATGTATGATCCCGATGATATGGAATTGCCGGCCTCATACCGGACCAACGTGGCGCCGCCCAATTCGGTGCAATGGGCCTGGGACAAGCGCGACGACGGCAGCCAGATCACCCAAGGCCAGAACCTGTTCGCCGCCGAAGAAGCACATGTGCGCGAAGCCATGGCGCTCACCTGCGGCATGATCACCATGGTCGATGACAGTATCGGCACTGTCATGAACAAGCTGGAAGAACTGGGCCTCGCCGAAGACACCATTGTTGTCTTCACCACCGATCACGGCGATCTTTTGGGCGATCATCAGCTTATGCTCAAGGGGCCGATCCATTATCACGGGCTGATCCGGGTGCCGTTCATCTGGGCGGACGTGGATGGCAAGACGTCCGGCGGCGTCTCGGACGCCATGTCGGGCACCCTCGATATCGCGCAAACCATTTTAGACCGCACCGGCTTTGAGCCCTATTACGGTATCCAGGGGCGCTCGTTGATGCCGGAGATTGGCGGCGCCCCCGATCAGGGGCCGGGCGCAGTGTTGATCGAACAAGAAGACCAGCGCGGCTATTTCGACCAGCCGCCGCCGGCGCGCTGCCATACGCTGGTGACCGGGCAATACCGGCTGACCCTTTATCACGGCAACGATTGGGGCGAGATGTATGATCTGATCGATGATCCCGACGAGATCATCAATCTCTGGGATGATCCGGGCCACAAAAAAACCCGCTCCGAGATGCTGGAAACACTGGCACGCCGGCAAATGGCGCTGATCGATCTGCACCCCTTGCCGGCGGCCACCGCTTAAATTTCAAAGCCCAGATTCGGCCGGCGCCGGTTTTTGTTTTTTGGCCAATTCTCCCCGGTGCAAGCCTTCCCGGTAGGTGACATAGCTGGCGCTGGCGAAAATCAAGGCGCCGCCGGCCAAGGTCCAGAGCGTCGGCACTTCGGAAAATATGACAATACCGAACAGGCTCGCCCAGATGAGCTTGGTGAAATCGAACGGCATGATCAGGCTGGCGTCGGCGAATTTGAGGGCCTGCGCAAAGGCCAATTGCCCCACTGTGCCGAGCCCGGCGATGCCGACCAGCCAAAGATATTCCTGCGGGCTGGGCCAGCGCCAGACAAACAGGGCCGGCACCAGGGTAAACAAAGCCAGAAACAGCATGCCGTAGATGGTGATGGTGACCGTCGAATTGGACTTCGACAGATGCTTGATAACGATCACCGCAATCGCCCAACTCAAAGAAGAGACAATGGCGTAAAGGGCGCCGATATCGACAATCTCGATACCCGGCCGCAGGATAATGAGGGCGCCGGAAAAGCCGATGATCAGGCTGGCGATACGGCGCGGCCCCAGCCGTTCGCCAAGAAACGGCACCACCAGGACGGCCACGAACAAAGGCACCGTGAACGACAGGGCCGACAATTCCGCCAGCGGCATCATGCCGAGGGCCAGGAAATAGGCCAGCATGGCAATCGCATTGAAGAACCCGCGGACCGCCATCAGCCCCATATTTTGGGTGGCCAAGGGCGCCAATCCCTGGCGGGCGAGGATCGGCATTAGCAACATCAGGCCGAAGAAATTGCGCATGAAGGCGACCTGAAAGGGATGCATGTCCTCGGCAACGACGCGCACCAGACCGGACATGGTGGTCAGCAGCATGGTCGCCGCGATCATCAGCAGGATGCCGCGCATGTTGGCCGACATTTTGCCGGCGTCTGTGGTTTGATCGGGCGTCATGGCGCGGCAACCGTCCGGTAGCGCCGAAGCGCAAAGGCCAGGAAGATCAGCGCCGCGAACACAATGACCGCCGCCGCCACGAACACCATATCCAGCCCGATCACTGCAAAGCCGAGCCCGGCCAGCAACGGCCCGATGGTCTGGCCGAAGCGCGCGGCGACCGAGTTGGCGGCCATGACGCCGGCCAGCGAGCCTTCCGGGGCTTGCCGCACCAAGATCGACTGGAATGCCGGAAAGGCCATGCCGGTGTTGATCCCGGACAGGAGCGCCGGCGCCAATAGCCACCAGACGCTGGGCATCAGGGGTGTGATCAGAAAGGCCAGCCCAAGCACGGAAAACGACACATAGAGCAGATTGACCTCGCCAAAGCGGGCCACCAGCCGGCCGAGATTGAAAGCGAATATGGCGCCCACCGTGACCCGCGCCGAAACAATGATGCCGATCATAAATGCCGAGGCATCGAAGGACAGCTCCATCAGGATCGGAATGAAGGTGAGGTTGATGCCGTGATTGACGATGGTCAGCGACAACGGAATGGTGAGCAGCGTCAATATCCGCTTCGAGGATACCGCAGCCATCGTTCTGGAAAGATACGCGAAAAGGCAGGTGCCTTCCTCGGGCCGGTCTTT